>NZ_JACJDU010000007.1:0-137541 GCF_014163715.1 Shewanella sp. SR44-4
TGCTCGCTTCTCTTTTTAAGAGTATCTAGTTAGACGTTCAGCTCACCTTATTGCGCGACTTATCCTTTTAAGAATCGTTGTTCATCAAACACCGTTTTGTTCTTCAGCATGAAATAGACGCAGCGGCCAAGCTTATGTGCCAGTGCAGACAACGCTTTTGCTTTACTCATTCGTTTTTGTAATCGATTAAGGTAGTTACGTGCTTTGTCATTACCACGTAGGTAAAGCACCGCTGCTTCGGAGAATGCCCATTTCAAATGAGCATTACCGATTTTATTGCCATTTGTGCCGTAGGTTTTACCGGCTGACTCCGCTTTGCATTTGACCAATCGAGAGTATGACGCAAACTTTTGTACTGATTCAAATCGACTGATATCACCGATTTCATAGAGGATTGTCAGCGATAAAATCTTACCAATGCCAGGTACTGTTTTAAGTAGTTCTAAATAGACGGGGTTATGGTTTTTGGCTTGTTTTTCGATGAACCATTCAACCTGTGCGAGTTCCTTTGCATAACAATCAAGTAGTGCCATGTCTAAATCAATGTTGCGCTGCACGATAGGGTCTTGATATTGCTCGCGTAGTTTTTGTCTTGCTGAAATATTTTTTAGATTTAACTCAGTGGCAGGTAAGTTGTATTGGCTATTAGTGTTAACCACATGACCTTTGAGCATAGCGCCGTGACGGACAATCTTCATTCTACGACGTAGTAGGTCACGTGCTGCGCGCATTTCACTTGGATAATCATAAGCTATTGGAAAGTTACCACCACGCAGTAGTGTGGCAATTTTAAAGGAATCGATTTTATCATTTTTGGTTTTACCACCGTGAATCGCCTTCATATAAAGCGCATGACCTAAGATAAAATCAATCCCAAGTTCAGCACACCAGTCAGACACCCAATACCAGCAATGCATGCACTCAACCCCGACAATCACATTGCCGATATAGGGTTCTAGAATGAGTAATAAGTCATCTTTATCAGCACCAATCTTTTTATGGATGACAACTTCCCCTTTAGAATCAATGATACAAACGTAAAGTAAACGTGCATGTAAATCGATACCACAGTAGTATGGATGTGAGTTATTATAAAATCTCATTGAGCTTTCTCCTGTTGGTTTAGTCACCTTAAGCATACCGCTGATGCGGCTTGCTAGGGAGGGGGCTCAATGAGTATCAAGGGCAAGCAACGGACTCGTCAAACTGTCACTTTTTGTGCAAAGGGCCGCACAAAAACCGCCAGTTCAACTCACCGCTGTTGCCGGCGTTGAACTAAGCCGCTGCGCGGAGCCAAATGCTGACTCAATCGAGTGTATTAACCTCATCGAATCAGTTAGACTTAAAAAAGATGTGATGGAACACCATAATGACAAGGGAATTTCAATGAAATACGTACAAACCAAGCCATATTACTCGTTCAAAACTGCTCTACAGCTCAGAGCCAGCATCAAAAAAAGCAAATTCCTATAGCATAAAGCGTACCAATTAACCTGGACTCGGCAACGGCCAAGTCCAACAAGCGATTTATGCTTTGCAAACAGCGCAACGCATAAATACTAAAACATTATATGCAGGTGCTATGAATAAAGTTGAAGCAATCTCCAAAATAAAGTTATCCCTATTAAATGGTGCTCAAGTTATTGCTCCTAAAACTGTAGATAGTGATAAATTTATTGAAGAGCAAGCGGTTAAGTTGCTAAGTAATGTAATTGAGCCTGTGATTGTTAAAATTACTAGTGCATGCTTTCCAGAATACGATTACGAAAAGTATTTATCTTCTGAGGTTTGGGCAATCGCACATGATCGTGATAGCTGGTTACTTACGTTAGCAGATGAAAATGAATTTGCACTTGGCTTCGGTGATTCGACTAATGAAATAATGATGCATGGTTTTTCGTCATCCAATGCTTTGGGTGAATGGTGTACGTAAGCATATAACTAATAAGGATAGGCCGCGCGAAGCCGCGTCCTTATCCCAAGTGTTGAACAAGCCCGAACACCTGAGAGTGACTCTTTATTATGTAATTAACAGCTCGAGAAAACGCGCTGTTTGATGTGATAGTTATCGTGCTAATTTTCTGTAGTCAGCAAGCTCCCTTAGCCCCTCTGCTAATTTTTTAACGCCATACTTTCAGTATCTTAAATTAACTCCTTTGGAATTAGCATGGCCACCCAGGATTAGTGGCTAAAGGAATTAGCATGACCACCCAGGATTAGTGGCTAAATAATAAGCAATGAACTACGCTTTATTTGCCCTTTAAAAATGGTAATTGAAGATGGCCAGACCAAGACAAACTATCGTTAGCTTAGATGACACACCTTATTATCACTGTTGCTCGCGTGTGGTACGCAAGGCTTTTCTTTGCGGGATTGATAATTCGACAGGCGAAAACTTTGAACATCGTCGAGATTGGGTGGATTCTCGAATTCTTGAACTGGCTACCATCTTTGCTATTGATATCTGTGCTTATGCGGTGATGAGTAACCATTTACATGTAGTGATAAAAGTTGATGCTGACAAAGCTAAGCACTGGTCAGATAAAGAGGTGCTGTTACAGTGGCATAAAGGTTTTAAAGGCACCTTACTGACGCAAAAGTTTGTTAAGGGGGAAGACTTAAACGAATTTGAACTCAACACTGTGAATGATTGCATTACCCAATACCGACAGCGCTTGGTTGATATTAGTTGGTTTATGCGCTCCTTGAGTGAGCCGAATGGCCAATAAAGAAGATAAGTGCACTGGCAGATTCTGGGAAGGGCGGTTTAAATCCCAAGCATTATTAGACGAAGCTGCAGTGCTAAGTTGTATGGCTTATGTTGACTTGAATCCTATCCGCGCCAAGATGGCTGTAACTCCTGAAACTTCAGATTACACCAGTATTCAACGGCGAATAACCTCAGCGATAAAAGGTGAGCAACCAACAGCGTTATTGGCTTTTGTTGGTAATGAGCGTCAGGATATGCCTAATGGACTGATGTTCAGCGTTAAAGACTATATTGTGCTGGTGGAAGATACTGGGCGAATTATTCGAGAAGATAAACACGGTGCAATTAGCTCAACTAGCCAAGATATTCTCAATAGACTAAATATTCCTGCTGACAACTGGCTAAAAATCGCTACTGAGTTTGGTTCATTATTCAAAGGTGCAGTAGGGTCTTTACCTGCATTAACGGAATATTGCGAACATCTAGAGCGAAAGCGAAGACAAGGTGCATCAAACTGTCAACGCTGGTTGTGTGCTTAAGGCTTAACTTCAAAACTAGAACTAACACTAAAAAAATAACCTGATTGCCAGCTTGATATCAATCAAGCGACTAGTGCTGTGTTGGATTTGCCGCATTGTTCACTATTTTCCATTTAGCGCTCAGTTTGTTGATAATTCCCATTCAATTTATACATTTGAATCGTGCAGAATATTATCGCTATCAAACCTAAAAGCAGTTATGTTAATTATCATAAAAATGGGTGACATGATTAATCTGGGTGGCATGATTAATCGTGATTAATCTGATTAATCTCAATTAAATTTGGCTGCGAGATTTATTTTACAGTCTCGTTATATGCAAAGGGGCTTATGCGCGGTAACCTAATCAAATCACTTATCATTGGTTCAATTCTCGGGATTGTAATTGGAGTATCTAAAATAGATTCATCAAACATCGGACTTATGATTTCGTTGTGTTCATGCATCGTTTTAGGTTTAGTGACGGTAATGACTATCGACAACAAGCCTCATTTATATACACTGCCAGCTATATTCGTTTCAAGTTTATTCTTATGTGCATTTTATGGTTTTAAGTATGGGCTTGTTTATACCGCTGGGGTAGCAGGCATTTACGGTATATTCTCAGTGCAATTATTTCAGGCTATTTTTATTGCATCTGATAATGTAAGGTATTTAGTCGAAAAACTCTTTAAAAAGAAGTAGTTTTCATATAACAAACGCCTAAACTCCGACAATGATTAGTTGCCATGGTATTGGCAAAACAACGCAAAAAACCACGCCAACACATTGCGTGTTAGGCTGGCGTTAGTGTTACTTAAGATTGAGTTTTCAAATTTAAGATGAATGAAGAGAACGAAAATTACTTTATAGCAAAGTATGTGGCTGGTGCTTGTGATACTGATGATTTGGTCAATTATGCAAATTATAAGTTAAACAGTGGCATCTATTCTGACGGGTTACTGGGTATCATTGATGCAGAACCTAAATGTTGGGATATCGTTTCACCTCTTTTTGAAAAACTGATTGCTCAACTTCCTTCATTTGATGATTCAATTCATTTAATAATCAAACATCACTTAAAGTTAATTGCTAGTGAAAAAATCGACCCATTCATTCAATTTAGGCAGCTGCTCAATGATATTGATAATTTTGATCTACATGAAAATGTGACTAAATATGTTGGTGATAATGTAGGCATCGAGCATCTATATGGGTTGTATTACGCTAGAGATGATTTGGAAGTAAATGACAATTATGGTGTTGTTGAAATAGGAGCCCTAATGCAAGAAGAATCTATCAAGTGGCTATCGGAACATTAACAAACGACTAAACCCCGAAAAATTAACATAGCCATATATGGACCTTCCGGTGATTGGCGGCTGGGCCAATTCTTTTATGAATAGAAAGAGGGAACAACCGTTGGTTTCCTCTTGGTCTGGTGTGGGCGAAGCGCCATGACGTTAGTGGCCGCAGGCCATAAGTACATAAGTACAAATCAAAATAACCACCTGGATCCCGGTTCAAAAGCATTACCGGGACGACGAGAAGATTGTTAATGATTAATCTTGTTGTAATCCCGTCGATACATGTAATGTTTGTTGATTGTCGATAATGATGGCTTCGTATTCTGGTAATTGATTAATCAGCGCCATGCCTTGTTGTAATCCCATGACAAAGATGGCGGTGGACAGGGCATCCACAAAAGTTGGATTTTTACCGATAATCGACACGCTGACAACATTGCGTGCTGAGTCGCCAGTTTTGGGATTAATAATGTGATGATAGCGCACGCCGTCTTCGATAAAGTAGCGTTCGTAATCGCCCGAGGTTGAAATTGACTCATTACTAAGTGGTAATTGCACCGCGGTTTTGTCGTCTGCCCTAGGGTGTTTTATACCAACAAACCAAGGGCGTCCGATGCGATCGCCGAGTAATGTGGTGTCGCCGCCAGCGCTGATAAGAGCATGTTCTATGCCTGAATCTTTCAATATAGCAATGCAATTTTTAACCGCATGCCCTTTGGCTATGCCGCCTAAATCAATTTTGACATCAGCATTAGCAAAACGAACTGAAGAGGTGGACTTATCGAGTATTACTGCTTGGTAGTTTATTGCTTTTAATGCGGTGTTAATGGCTGCTTGGTCGGGCTTTTGATGCTTACGATAATCGTATTGGTAACCTACTGAGGCGTAGGTGATATCAAACATGCCATTGGTTAATTTGGCAATGTCTTGCGCGTCGGCGAGTAAATCAAATAGCTCTGGGCTGATGGTCACGGGTTTTTTGGCTGCATCGCGGTTAATGATACTGAGTTCGCTAGTGGCGATATAAGGACTCATTGTTTGATCAATGCGCTGCATTTCTCGCTCTACCGCGGCAATTAAGCCATCTGCCGTTGATGCTTCGGCATTGTCAGGTAGCCAAAACTCAACATGTGCCAGCGTTCCCATGACATCAAAACTCTTTTGGTGCCATTGAGCAAACGCAGCATTTGAACTGAGTACCGATAACAATAATATAATGACTAGGCTGACTGTGCGCATGAATGTATAAGCTTTCTATGTTGTGGTGATAGCGGTGATTGTTGATGAATTAGTGCCAATCATCAACAGTAAAAGCGAAAATAACTTTTTTGATGCTGAAAATGCTTATTTGCATCACTCGCTACATGGGTAATATTTGACAAAATTCTCGCGGCATCGAGCTTATTGAGGTAGTTTAGCCGTATTATCGTTTAACAGAGTGTTATGTGTTTTTTATGTCGGTCATGTCTTCAATAACTCAACTCACTAATCATTCAGCTACTCGACCAGACACTCGGTCAACCACTCGATCAACTGGGCTTTCTCAGCCTTATGTTTATTTTGTGCCACTTAATGGGGCGTTATCACCTGCTGATTATGAAGCGGGTTTAGCCTTAGGTTGGTTAAGTGATGATGAACTGGCCAAGGTTGGTCGTTATAAAAGCGTGTCGGCGCGTCATAATGCGTTGCAAGTTCGTATTGCGCTTCGGGCTGTATTATCGCTGCACAGTGCATTAAAGCCTCAACAATGGCGTTTTATTTACGGCGCTAAAGGTAAGCCTGCACTGACACAAGATTTGTTGGCGCAAACTGGGCTGCATTTCAATTTAAGCCACAGTGGTCAATGGCTAATGATTGGAGTATTGATAGCACCCAATGCTGAAGAAAAAAATGAGCCAACGATTGATGGAGCGATTAACGAGTGGGTATACAATCCTGAGCAAGATATTTGCTTTGGTGTCGATATTGAACGACAGCGAAGCAGTACCGACATAGTGCCCATTTTGAATCACTATTTTACTCAAACAGAAACCAACACCTTATTGCAATTGCCCGAGGCATTACAACGACAACGATTTTTTGATTTATGGGCTGTAAAAGAATCCTACATAAAAGCACGCGGACTGGGATTAGCGTTATCACTCAAGTCATTTAGTGTTGATTTTAGCCAGGCAGAGCAATGCAATACCCCGTTGCAACGGGCTGATAATCACAGTCAGTCAATTGAGTTACTTAAGCCGGTAAAACTGAATTTTACCGATAGCAAACAGCCTGTCGCAACCGATTTTAGTTGGCAAACGGTGATGGGAAGACTCGATAATGAATACCGTTTTGCGGTGACTTTGGGGTTGGCTAACTCAGCTGTTTCTAACGTGGTAATTGAGCCTTACTCCATTTACAACACCTTATCGTGTGCCCAATTAAGCTTTGATGATTTGTTGGGTTGATGGAACCGTTGATGACTTAGCCGAAGCAATGCTTCGGCTAAGACTAAAGCCAAGATAAAGACCAAGACCAAGAAGATTGTACGATTTGGTAATTATTTTAACGGTACAATTTCAAATTTGTCATTGAATTGTACTAAGGTCGAGGCAATTTTCCCAAAGGCTTGTTTGTCGCCAGTCATACTGGCATCACCTTGTTCAATTAATTGCGTTAACGTGGTTTGACCTAATAAAATACTGACAACATCCGCTTTGGCAATGGTTAACGTTGCATCAGCTTTTTGAAGTTTATTAACAACAATATTGTTCAAATTACCATGACTAAGCTCTACAAATATGGTGCTTTCAACTTCCGTCTTATCGGCTTTAGTCACCACATTTAAACTAATATCGCCCAGTTTATCTGCGGCAATGCTATCTATTTTTACGGCTAAAAAGTCAAATAAAGTCGGCATATCCATTTCGCTCAATACATCTGCAGAGGCTGATTTAGGTGTGCCTGGCTGAATTCCTATTCTTAACTCTTGAGTACCGGTTAAATAGATGTTTCTCCAACCAGCCCCTTCAGCTTGATAACCTAGTTGCTCGTAGGTGTCGGCTAGTAGATCTCGAGCACTTTGGTTACTTGGATCTGCCATAACCACTTTGTTAAGCGCTGTAGCTACAAAACGGTATTCACCTTGGCTAAAGTCTGCTTTGGCCTTTGCGACAACGTTGTTGGCGCCGCCCATGTACTCGACAAATTTTGTCGCTTCTTGTTGCGTTGGCAATGGGTTTAAGTTAGCTGGGTTCATGTCAAAGTAGCCTAAATACATGTTATAAACAGCTTTAGCATTATGACTGTAAGTGCCATGATAACCATTGGTGTACCATTGATCTTTTACTTGCTGTGGAATGGTGTCCATAATGGCGTCACCAATATCTTGTAATACTACGCCTTGATTAGCTAATCGCAGTGATTGGTTATGAACTAAACCATAATTGTCGCGTTGCATTTTAAGGTATTGATTTACTTCATTGTTACCCCATACTGGTGCTGAATGCGATGCGAATAGCACTTCAACATCTTGACCAAATGAATTGATCATCTGGTTAATGTCTTTTGACCATTTTAATGCATCGCGTACTTTTGCGCCGCGTAAAGTATAGATATTGTGCATACCATCGTAGGTTAATTCCCCGCTCCATAAGGCTTTCATTGAAGGAATATAAGTGACCATTTCGCTGGCAGCTTCTGTTCCTGAGGCATCCATAAACACCATTTCAAGTCCATCGACAGTTAAGGTTTCCCATTTATCTTTTTGATTAAGTTCGTAGTCGGGTTTTACGTAGGTAATTTCACCTTTGGATAAACCTTTAGCAAGCGCAGCGTCAACAATACCATGATCATGTTTGCCCAAAGTTGCTCCATATTGGTAGCTGGCTCGACGGCTCATAGCGTTGCCTGCGAGTACGTTTTCGGCAACCACTTCGGTTGTAATATTGTTTGACCCGTACACTTTTACATCAGGATATAGCTCTTGAATCCCCCTGGCTCCGCCAAAGTGGTCAGCATGGCTATGTGAATAAATCATTGCAACAATCGGTAATGTATTCCCTTCAGGAAGGTGTTCAAAAGCAAATTTGATAGATTGCTGCGCCGCTTCTTTGGTTAATAACACATCATAAACAATCCAACCTGTTTTACCGCGAATTAAGGTCATATTTGACAAGTCAGTACCACGAATTTGATATATGCCATCGGTGACTTTATATAATCCGTTCGAGACCATATTAAGCTGTGCTTGGCGGTATAGCGACGGGTTAACTGAATCAGGATATTTATCACTGATAAAGCTAAATTCTGCACGCAGAATATCTGCGGTGGCTTGATCAAACTCGGCAATTCTATTTTGGTTGAAACGGGTGAACGCATTTTTGTCATTAAAGTTAAGCGTTTTGGCTACCTCGGTATTGTGGGCTGCCGTTGCTGGAGTCGCTTCTTTTCCCTGGTAATCGACACTTAAGTGGTCGTGTTCATGCTGAGCGGCTAAAGCATTGAGTGACAGGGTCGAAATCATTGATAGTGCGATGATAGATTTTTTCATGGTAAGTCCTCATATAGTTAAAGATAAATGTTTTAACGTTGATAAAACTATCTTAGTGGTTAAATACCAAAAAATAACTATAGTGAAATGGTGATAAAACATTTTTCCTATGAATGTATTTGGCCTAAAAAGGAATGAGTATGAGCGATGCGTTTGCCAATAAATTGCCAGCATTGGATTTAAATTTACTGCGAGTTTTTTGTACTGTATGCCAGCAATCATCAATCACCCGCGCAGCAGAACAGTTAGGGTTGACGCAGTCGTCTGTGAGCAATGCGATTAGCCGTCTTAAAAACACACTGGGTTGTGAATTATTTATTCGTGTTGGTCGTGGTATTGAACCTACAGCAACAGGGTTACATATATTTAATACTGTTCAGCCAATGCTAGATACCATTGAACAAACTTTGATGGGAGTTAAAGCGTTCGATCCCAGTACCTCTAGAAGAGTTTTTACCATTTATGCCAATGAAGCTGTTATCGATTTATTACAACCGCAATTAGATAGAGCATTAGCTAATTTGTCTGTCAGGGTGGTGCTACGTAATTCACCAGTATTAGAGGCGGAACAGTTTCAAGACTTACAAATGCAAAAAGTAGATTTGGTAGTGGATATTATGCCGCCAAAACTAAAAATGTTTAGTTTTAAAAAGGTCGCCCAAGAGCGGATTATTTGTGTGGTACGTCAACATCATCCAGTGATAAAAAACCATGTCAGCAGCGATGATTTTTTTGCCGCCGAGCACGTTATGTATCGTCTACATCGCGATAATATGCGTGTTGCAGATATCATTTCTAATGATCCATTACCGCAGCGCACTTTATACAGTGAGCAGTCGTCTATTTTGAGTATGTTGTCGTTAATCAGTAAGTCGAATGCCATAGGCATAGCGCCTTATACTTTTACCCAAAGCTATGCGCAACTGTTTAAACTAACCTTGCTTGAATTACCTTTTAAGACTCGGCCAATAAATTTATACAGCATTTGGCCGACAAAACATGCATTAGATAAGTCATGTATTTGGTTAAGGGAAATAATTGAAAAACTGATGCATGATGCATATGGCTCTTCATAATGCAGACAGCATTAATCAAAAAGCCAATCTTAGAGAGATTGGCTTTTTGTTAATATCGCTATATGTGATGGCGATTATTGTCTCGCGAGGCGATTTGATTCCGGTGGGTTTTCAAAGTCGCTGCGGTACGGGTTGATGTCTAAGCCACCACGACGCGTATAACGTGCGTAAACGGTTAACTTAGTGCACTGGCAGTATTTTTTTAAGTCGACAAAAATACGCTCAACGCACTGTTCGTGAAACTCGTTATGCTGGCGGAATGAGATTAAATAGCGCAGCAGTTTTTCACGATCAATTTTAGGGCCTTGATAACGGATCATCACGCTGCCCCAGTCTGGCTGAGAGGTGATTAAACAATTAGACTTCAATAAATTTGAATTCAGTGTTTCAGCCACGTTTTTGTCAGGATCTGTACCACCGATTAAATGATCGGGATTAAATGCGTATTCGTCGACTTCAATATCCAAGTCATCAATACAAGTACCCGGTAAATCAATAATACGTTCAAGATTAAAATGCTTTGGTTCGATGACTTTGACGGTCAAGTCACCTTGGGCACAAGCGATTAAATCGCGGCTTAACGTTTCTTGTACGGCTTCGACACTGTCAAACTTAGTTTGGTTAAAACTATTTAAGTACAGTTTAAAAGATTTAGATTCAATCAAATTGACACTGTTGATATCTAACTGAACTTCCAAAATGGCAACAACAGGCTTGCCTTTAGCATTAAGCCAAGACAATTCATATCCGGTCCAAATATCGGTACCGTGAAAAGGGAGTTGACCACTTAATTCAATAGCATCTCGGTTAAGTTTACGTGGAACCCCTTGCAGCAGTGACGCGTCATACTCAGCTTGATAAGCAGTTGCTTGGCCTAATGTTAGGCCTTTTAATGCTGCTGCATCACTATAAGGGTCGTGATTGTGTGTCATCTAATCGGTTTCCGTGTCAAAATATGGTTTTATTATAAACTACGAGTGGCTTAAGTGTCTTGTTCATCTGCATTAGATTGCTTTATAAAAAACTATCTTAAATCTTATCAAGATACGCTATCTGAATTTCCGCGCTATTATCCTTTGGGCGAAGACTCAATATGTATTCAAGGCACCTTTAATGCGGACACTGATGATACTGTGTTCTGGCAGCCCATTAAACGTGACAATGTTGCTGACTTTAGTAACGTGGAGCATGCATTAAATATTCAATTACACCAAGATATTCATGCATTTTATGGCCAGTATTTTTCCGCGCCATTACCGTTTACTGCATCATTTGGCGACGGTGAATTACTCCAAGCATGGAATCAAGATGACTTCGAAAATTTGCAACAAAATGTAATTGGTCATTTGATCATGAAGAAAAAGCTCAAACAACCAGCAACTTGGTTTATCGGTGTGCTAGGTGATGACGACGAAATGCTAACGGTAAACAATGATGATGGCAGCGTGTGGATTGAAATTCCAGGTGAAAAACAGCGCACTAAATTAGCCGAATCATTAACGGCGTTTTTAGAGCAAATATCGCCGATGATCAAACCGCCATCAAAACCCGTCGAGGAATTACCTCATACGGTAGATCATCCAGGAATTTGGCAACGCATTAAAACCATGTGGGATTATTTGTTACGCAAAAAGTAACCGCATCAAGCATTGAAGTGCCATTTTATGGTGCTTTAATGCGTTCATTGCATGCAAACACGAGCATTCAAACACGAACATTCAAACACTCATCTTCCTCCTTTACGCTTCGCTTAGGTTATTTTCTCCACACTTTAGTGTCTGAGTTATTTTGTCTATGCACGCTTGTTTATCAACAATCCACAATCCGTAGCTTATGGGCAATACTTCAACGCCAGCCCGTTTAAATAATTTGTAGGTTGTTAGCTCAAAAAAGTTAGCCCAAGGCCCAGGAAAACCAATAAGATCAACAGCAAGGTATTTGTCTGCATAACGACACAATAGGTCTATTTCGGTACCGGCAATGGTATACCCAGGCCAAGTATCAATATTGTACTGTGTTAACGCCTCAATAAGCTCTTGCTGAAATGTGTCTATCTCTGAGGTCACGCTGTGTTTGGCATTAAAGGTTGTTATAGAAGTAACATATTGGCGTAACAGGTTGTGTTCTGGTAATAACGAGTCGTCCATAGACAAATATATCAACTGCTTTTGACGTGCCCTGGTAATGGTGACGTTAAACACATCCGCTTTATTTAAATAAGCAGCCGCACGTTTACTGTCGTTATCAATCGCAAACGAAATCAGCATGATATCCCGCTCTTCGCCTTGAAACCCAAACGGCGTGGCTACACGTATGCTGTGTTTAATGACATCTGTTTGAGGGATCTTCTGCTCAATCAATGTGGCAATATATTCAGCCTGCGCGCTAAAAGGCGAGATAACTCCAATACTATGAGTGATGCCAGTTTGGGTATCTTGTATTATTTGATGTTGGATCTCTGCTAATAAACTCTGTGCTTCTTGTGGGTTAACGCCCGATGTATCACGAGTACCGGCGATACGATGAAGGTGCAAATGGCCTGAACTGGTGCAGGGTCGGTGTTGCATGATTTTTAATTTAGATTGATAAAAAGACTGGTTACTAAAATGAATCAGCTCAGGCTTACTTCTAAAGTGTTCATCTAAAAAGGCCAACTCTTGCCCGCTAGCTAATGTTTTTAACGCTAAATCTAAGATGGAGTTATCTCGATAACTGATGGCTCCTGGGCTGTTTTCGGGCACATTATTTTTGGCAAGCAATTGAGTTTGTTTGCTTCTGGCTAAAAAGGAATAATGTTTTAATTGCTTCGTGTCGCCAACAATCAATACACGTTTTGCACGGTATAGCGCAGGTAAGCAACTGCTAATGTTACATTGTGTTGCCTCGTCAATAATCACTAAATCAAACATTTCACGATTAAGTGGCAATACCCTGTGTAGGCTGTTTAAGCTTGCTAGCCAGATGGGAAATGCGGCAAATAATGTGGCGTATTCTATTTTTTCAAATAGCGCGAGTTGTTTACTGGACGTTCTACTGCGAATCGCTTGGTTAAAAGCCTGTAGCGATTTACGGTGCTGATTAACTAATGTGTTTAAGTTATTCTTTTTTAGTGCATTAAGATATTCAGCTGCCAGTGTTTCCCGCGTAACAGTGTGTTTATTAATGGTGTTTAACGCATCCCATTGATGATGCCATTGGTTTATTGACCCTTGGGTAAAAAACAAATAAACCCGTTTTAGCCATGTTGATTGTTGTGCTTGAAGTTTATGTAGGTGCAAACCACGGCGAATAGACCTGCGACTGAACGCCAGGAAACGTTTTTCCAGTTTTATCAGTAATCGTTGCAGCTTATTCAGTTCGTCTTCACATGCTTGTGGGTTTTGGCTTAAGTCATCGCTAAAGTATCCTGCGAGTAAGTCGGCGGTATAGTCTTTTAATTGTTTTAAAAATGCTTTTTGTCCTGCGCGAATAGACACGTCGCCCAAGTTAAAATTACTCGCCAATTTATCTGCAATCACATCAAGGGCTACGTCATTATTTGCCACAATAAGCACCGACTCACCGCGCGCCATATGTTCGGCAGCAACAGCAGCAATGGTGTAGCTCTTGCCCGTTCCTGGCGGACCAGATACGCAGCCTAAATCGGCATTGGCAGAGATATGAATAACTTTCTTTTGTGGCGTCGATAATAACCCCGGTAAAAAGTCATATTTAAGTGTTGGGGCTCTGAGTCTTACAGCACGTTTTTCAAACGTTTGGTTAAACAGTTTACAAATAGGAGCTGATTGTTCGTTAGCGCTAATGATACTTTCTAATTCGTGAAGTACACCGCGACTGCTCGATGACCTCTCGACAAAAAGTAGCATCGAAATAGGTAATAAGCGGGGTGTTTCTTGGGTTAATGCTTTTTTAATATCTTGGTGCCCAGCAAGCTTGGGATATTGCAATAACTCTAGTGAGTTTATGTCAATTTGATTACTGCTAAAGTATGAGGTCCAAAAAGATGGTGAATGTATATCTTCATTGATGAGATCTTCTGAAAGCTCATTATCTTCTGGTAGCAATTGTTGCAGCAGGGCTTCATTGATTTCAGTGTCTTCTGTTTGGGCTGAAAAATAGAAATTATTGTTTTGTTGTTCAATGGTGGCTTCATTAAACAGCAGCGGTGAGACAACCGTTTTGAGCTCACCTTTTATAGTGACTTTACCGACAAATAGATATCGTGCGTACAGCAGTATTCTTTCCCTTTGGTACATTGCCACTCGCTTAATCATTGGCTCAGCAAATTCTTGCGGGATAGGCAAACGAGGTAAAAAACCAGTGCCTAGTTCATCTAGCCCTTCAAGAATGAGACGATCTTCTTGTTTAAACTTGTTCACATTCCAAAGATTGATGGAGGCGCTATCTTCCTTATAACAATCTTTGTAGTAGGAAATAATCTGCTGATAACTCAATGGCACAATTCCATTTATTGATGATCCCAAGACAAATTAGACACAATACGGCAAGGCTCGCAGCGAAAGTGAAACATGTCTAAAAGTGGCTCATCTAGCTTCCAACCTTTAGATCCACAGCGTGGGCAGGGGCGAGCTAGCTCTGCTTGCAATGATTCGCCGCCCACACGGTATAAGTAATAATAGGTGGGGATATTAGTTAAATATTCTATCCGGCCACGTAAATCCCAACCGCGTCTAAATAAGTCACTGTCCGCTCGAGTGATCTCATCCAAAGCTGCAAACTCTGCTTTAGTGGCTGCGGCCATTTGCAGTTCATCGCATGCTTGCCACTCTGTTTGCCATTTTATGATGCGTTTGTGATCGCCATTAAAAGTAGCAGGCAGCTGATAAAGAGGTATTGGTAACAGGTTATCGCCATTACGCAGTGGCGAACACATATGCACATAACTGGTATACAGCAGTTGCCATGAAGGCGTATCGGTATTGCTGGCTTCGGAGTTAATGTCTTGGCCGATGAATTTCTCTCTAGGAGCCAATAGCTTAGCTGCAGTTAGGCCTGCTAAGGCCACTTTTACCCATGGGCTACTGTGGCGGTTAGCTAAGCTGGTTTTTTCAGGTAACAGCAAACGAACTCTAAATTCACCGTCATTAAAGGCGACCGCAAATTCACGTCCTAAAATTTGTCCATTAGCTCGTAAGGCTTCAAGAAAAGCGTTAATGGCTTTCTCTACCGTCTCAATAGTCGTATCGGCAAAACATTCAAAGCGTAGTTCGGTGACAAACATCTATTGGTCAGCCTTATTATTGATTATGTTGCTTTGAGCCATATTATTTTGTAATTGGTTTTCTAACTCAGTAACTCGTTGGGTTAGCTGACTAATATGTTGTTGTAGGGTCATAACCTGTTGAATCACTTGAGTAAGATCGGGTTGATCATGTGATGGGACATCGGCTATTGATGGAATGTCTGCTAATTCCGGTAAATGTTGCCACTCAGATTTAGGCAGCGCCTTAAATTGTTGTAAACCTTGGATAAGGGTAGGCATCGGAATGCTATTGCCTAAACGACTTTTTATCAGCGCCAAGCTGGGCGTATGCCCATTGTTAGCAATTGATTTTGCTGCGGCAAGTACTTGTTCAATTGGACTCATTGTTGGTTTAATTCCTTAATTCCATATAGTGAGATTAACTAATTTCTTGTTGAGTTAAAACATAAAGCTATATAAATCAGTATATTATTTTATGGCACGATTTTGGCTTAAAGGATCTGTAAATACAATGCGGATTTTATTTTAACAAAAAGGATGCAACATGAAATTAAAACTTATCGCAGCGGCATTAATTGGCGCTACATCACTAGGATTAAGTGGTTGTGTTATTAGTGTCGGAGACCATGAATCGGGTAAAAGTGCTGATTATTGGCAAGTGCAACAAGATAA
The DNA here is from genome assembly GCF_014163715.1 of Shewanella sp. SR44-4. NCBI lineage: Bacteria > Pseudomonadati > Pseudomonadota > Gammaproteobacteria > Alteromonadales > Shewanellaceae > Shewanella > Shewanella sp. SR44-4. The sequence goes on from NZ_JACJDU010000007.1 coordinate 16,039, forward strand.
AAATCGTGATCTGTTGAGCAAATTGTCTATGGGAATGAGCAGTGATCAAGTCACAACCTTAATGGGAACGGCTGATTTTAGTGAAGCTTATACCAAGTCGGCTCAAAATAATGCAGAGCAATCCATCAAAGTGTTGTTTTATCGTACCCAATGGGCAGAAGGCGATGGTAAAACAACCAAAGATGAATGCACGCCAATTGTGTTCAAAGATGACGTTTTAGTGGGCTGGGGTGATACCGCCTACAGACAGCACTAATTGCCGAGTGAGGTTATCCGACATTAAGTGTTAATTACAATTTAGCTCGCATCATCACGTCCAATTGGTCAATCACTTCTGACCATTGGGCGTCTTGTAATAATGCCTCTTTTAAAAATGCTTTTTGACCTGAATTCCAGCAATCGGCATCAGTAATTAATGTGTGTTTATCCAGTTTGTTTTGGATAACAAAGTCGTCGATTCCCTCTTGATCGTGAGGCAAACCTAATTGCTTAAATAAGTGACTTAAATCATTTGATGTAGTGTCCATTTGGCGCATTCCTTATGATGGTTAGATAAACAATTTTAGTATCCGTCTTGATGAGATAAATTGCAAACAACTGACACTCACAATCGCTAACAGGCAAAATGGGTAAACAAAACTTGTACAATGTTTCAAACTTGTTAAGTTAAGTTTAGCGAGTTAACCAACAAGGAATAATAATGGACAATAACACCTTGGAAACTTTACGTGCAGTATATTTGACGGCAGAAGACTTACGAGTCGCAGCTTCTATTCTTTATAACGCTTATCATGATGATCCCTATTTTATCGAGGTACTTGGGCAAGATGACAATCAACAATACGAACAGAAACTTCGCGCGGCGATTCGTGAAGAGTTAAATGAACTGTGGCAACAAGAACAACCTTTAATTGGCTTATTTGACGGTGACCGTTTAATTGGAGTTGCCTGTGTGATTACGCAACAAGTACCTTTGGGTGAGGGGCGTTATTGGCATTGGCGTTTTAAAATGATGTTGGGTACAGGATGGAAATCAACTCAAGGGTTAATGCAAAAAGAGACCTGCATTTTAGAACATCTTCCTTCGCAAAAATGCGGGGTTTTGCAATTTATTGCCTTATCCCCCAATGAGCAGCAAAAAGGTTATGGTGCCAAGTTAATTCAAGCGGTATTGAGTTGGTGTGATGAGCAACCTGGGCTTGATGGCATTGGGGTATTTGTGAGTAACTCTTCGCACCATCAAGCATTCGTGAAACAAGAATTTGTCAGCATTGCCACTGTGAGTATTGGCAATATTGAAGGTGAAATATTGTTTTACAGTAAGGCATAGTGTCTAAAATGAAAATAATCTAATACTAACAGAGCATACCATTAGCGAGTTGTTAATAAGGAGTGAGTAATGGAACCTAAGCGTTATTCTTCATTTGCAGAGTTTTATCCATTTTATCTGTCGCAACATCAAGATCCCGTTTGTCGAAGACTGCATTACATTGGCAGTAGCATTATTTTAGTGATCATTATTAACACTTTGATTAACCAACATTGGTGGCAGTTATTGTGGTTGCCGGTAGTCGGTTATGGTTTTGCATGGTTAGGGCATTTTATATTTGAAAAAAATCGCCCCGCAACATTCACTTATCCGCTATACAGCTTATGGGCAGATTGGGTCATGTTTGGTCAAATGATAAGGCGTTTATGGCGCAAATAACCCTGGAAGTATTAACTTGCTCACGCTTTTGTAAGCAATATCCTACAAGTGTGTAAGGGATCTTATCTAAAGTTGTCAGTGTTTAACGTTATAAATTATTGTTAATCTTTTAAAATCAGGTAATTACATTTTTCTAACGATTTACTGACATGTGGGATGTGTATTTAAATGGAGTTGAGTGACTTTTATCGGCGTTTATTTTGGCTAGAATGTAGTTATCGAAAGCGGGTCATCAGTTGGTTTTCTTAGGATGAGAAATAAGACTAATGATGCTTAAGAATATTAAGGATGATACTAGGACACGCTCACGGATTAGGGCATAAGCTCGGCAAATGGATAGCCGAATCAAGGATGGGTGAAGACAGTAAATAGTCGACACAAGGAAAAAAAGGATAGGGCTGCAGGATGCAGCTGGGATAATTCAACGGATTGAATAGATTTACCGCTCAGTCAACGGATAGGCTGTTCAACGGAATGAAACTCATGCGTTTGTTTGTGTTACACAAATAGACAAGGAAATGAGAACAGGGAAAAGGACTGCAGGAAGCATGTTTACATGGATGGTGCAGGGAGCAAATTTCAGCCGGATTGCTGACAAAAGTGTTAACGGGCACAACCTTATAACTTAAGGTTGTGCCTTTTTGCTTTCTGGCGGAAATTATCCAGCCTTAGAATAATGTATTGGTTACGATGATGTATGCTTCGTTACCCTTAAAGCACAGTGCTTAAAGTTATGCAGATGCCAATTTATGATCATTTTTCTGTTTAGTTAGCATTAATGGTGAATATATATAGACCGTTTAAATCTTTGCAAACCTAGCCTTTATTATCTACATTTCATAATCAATCCAAAAGTATACAAAAATAAATTCCCCTATATTATTGTTTGTAAAGTAATAATTGTTAAATCTAATGATGTTCTTTCGGATATTCTTTTAGATGTTCTTATATTGCTAAGGATGTAACTACTCTATGAACAGTGAAATTGATATTAATCGGTTAATTGTTCGGTAAATAGTGAGTAAATTGTGTGACAATAGCCTCATTTTTTTCAGTCTTAACACTGCTCTGATGTATGCTTTGTATTTCGTTCTGCATGTTGTTGCTTAATGGTTTATTCATCTGTGCGAGTCGCTTGAAGAGGGATTTATTTGATGTGGTTACAACGAGAGATGACACTTAACTCTAAAAGACGAGGATTTCATTTAATTACTGATGAAGTGATAGCACGGCTGCCAGAGCTAGGAGGTATCAATGTTGGCTTATTGCATGTGTTTATTCAGCATACTTCAGCATCGCTGGCGATAAACGAAAATGCTGATCCTACTGTTCGTGGCGATTTGGAACGGCATTTTAATGTACTCGCACCAGAAGGTGCGCCATACTTCCAGCATACTTATGAAGGTGCCGATGATATGCCTGCGCATATCAAGTCGACCCTGATTGGTTCTAGTCAGTCAATTCCGATTACCCATGGGCGTTTGAACTTGGGTATTTGGCAAGGTTTATATTTATGTGAGCATCGGGACCATGCTTCGGCGCGCACAATTATTATCACCTTGCAGGGTGAATGATTTAAAAAGGTTAAATTGCAATACTAAGGTAACAAAATTGCCTATTTTACATTCATTTCTCACGTTAATAATTGACTTTGCTTGTGTCAGTAAATGTAAAGATGCTAAATTCAAGCAGATAAATGAGATGTGTAAAATATGCAATGTTACTGGTGTTTTTTTACGATAAGATTTTACATATAAATGTTTTATATATAAAAACGGCCCTAAAATTCAAAAATGAATTACGCATAATAATAGGTGGGTTTACGTGATATCTGTATATTTGGTTGACGACCATGAACTCGTGAGAACGGGTATTCGTCGCATTTTGGAAGATGAACGCGGTATTAAAGTCATCGGTGAAGCACCTGATGGAGAAACAGCCGTACAGTGGTCTCGACAAAATGAAGCGGATGTCATTTTAATGGACATGAATATGCCTGGTATGGGGGGATTAGAAGCCACCCGTAAGATTTTACGCTATCAGCCAGACGCTAAAATTATTGTGTTAACCGTACAAACAGAAGACCCTTTTCCGACCAAAGTGATGCAGGCTGGTGCTTCTGGCTACTTGACTAAAGGTTCCACATCGCCAGAAGTATTGCGTGCCATTACTCAAGTGGCTCGTGGTCAACGTTATCTGTCACCAGAAATTGCCCAGCAAATGGCACTAAGCCAATTCAACCACTCTGACGAGAATCCATTTAGCAGTTTGTCTGAGCGAGAATTGCAAATTATGATGATGATAACCAATGGTGAAAAGGTTAATGATATTTCTGAAAAATTAAATTTAAGCCCTAAAACTGTCAATAGCTATCGTTATCGACTATTTGCCAAACTGGGGATCGGCGGTGACGTTGAGTTGACCCGTTTAGCTATCCGTTACAAAATGCTCGATACAGGTTCATTCTAGTCAGGAATAATGTATTCCTCGCAACGCATTAAGTAGCTTTAATCATGCCAAGTGGTTTTAACGCCAAATCTTTTTTAAAACATGTCACCTCAGCGCCTGGTGTTTATCGAATGTACGATAAACACCAACAGGTTATTTATGTTGGTAAAGCCAAAGATCTCAAAAAACGCTTAAGCTCGTATTTTAGAGTCAATATCGCCAATGTTAAAACTCAGGCGCTGGTTTCGCATATCGATCATATTGACGTGACCGTTACGCACAGCGAAACAGATGCGCTATTGCTCGAAAACGATTACATCAAACAGTACATGCCCAAATACAACGTGCTGCTGCGTGATGATAAATCTTATCCGTATATTCTGTTGAGCGGCCATAAGCACCCTCGACTTGCTTATCATCGTGGTCCAAAACGTGAAAAAGGTCATTATTTTGGCCCATACCCTAATGGTGGTGCAGTCCGTGAGAGTTTGCATTTAATGCAAAAGCTGTTTCCAATCCGCCAATGCGATGACTTATATTATAAATCCAGATCTCGGCCTTGTTTACAGTATCAATTAGATCGTTGTAGTGCGCCTTGTGTGGGGATTGTCAGTGATGAGGAATACAGCGAACAGGTCAAATTAGCCGGTTTATTTTTACGCGGCAAAGACAAACAAGTCATATCACAGCTGGTGGCCAAAATGGAGACCGCTGCAATTGATATGGAATACGAGCGTGCGGCACAGTATCGTGACCAAATTACCGCATTAAGGCGCGTGGCAGAACAGCAAGAAGTGTCAAATCATAAAGGCGATATGGATGTCATCGGCGTCGATTACGCCTCTGGTATTGCCTGTTTTCATCTATTGTTTATTCGCGATGGTAAAATTTTTGGTAGTCGCAGCTATTATCCTTCAGTACCCGCAGAAACTGAAATTGAAGAAGTGTTGTCATCATTCTTGGGCCAGTTTTACCTTAATGCCGATATTCAGCGCACCATTCCAAAAGAAGTCATTCTCAGCCATCACTTTGACGGTATAAAAGAATTAGAAGCGTCGATAGAACACGCATTAGATAAAAAGTTTGAGTTAAAAACGCAAGTAAGAGGCGACAGAGCTAATTTTTTACGTCTTGCCATGACTAACGCCAGTAATGCCGTCGCGACCAGACTGTCACATAAGAATACTGTTGAACAACGTTTTCAATTACTTGAAGAAGCACTTGAACTTAATGAACCGATTAAGCGGATGGAATGTTTTGATATCAGTCACACTATGGGCGAAAGCACTGTGGCATCGTGTGTGGTGTTTAATCGAGAAGGGCCGCATAAAGCCGATTATCGCCGTTACAATATTACCGGTATTACCGGTGGTGATGATTATGCCGCGATGGAACAGGCAATAAGCCGTCGATTTGATAAAATCGACAACAATGGCAAAGTGCCTGATTTAGTCTTCATTGATGGTGGTATTGGCCAGTTAAGAGTGGCGCAAACGATTGTCGATGAAAAGTGTGTCAATATTGATAATCCACCATTACTCATTTGCGTGACTAAAGGTGAGGGTCGCAAAGCAGGCCTTGAAACCTTTATTGTTGGTGGCAGTGAACAAGCTTTCGATATTCCCAGTGATTCGCCTGCATTTCACTTAATGTTGCACATTCGCGATGAGTCACATCGCTTTGCGATTACCGGACACCGTAATAAACGTCAGAAAACTCGCAATACTTCTACCTTAGAATCCATCGTAGGTGTGGGCCCTAAAAGGCGTAAAGCTTTGTTGCAACATTTAGGCGGAATTCAAGAAGTGAAGGGCGCTAGCGTGGCTGAATTGACAAAAGTACCCGGAATTAGCTTAGAAATGGCACAAACAATTCATGATGCATTGCGAGGGGGCTAAAATTAAGGCAAGATTGGCGCTGCTTCTGACAAATTGGTCTTTTTATGCCGTTTAACTTACCTATTGCACTGACATTATTCCGTATTGCTTTGTTACCCGTATTTATAGCGGTATTTTATTTACCATATCCATGGGCACCATTTGTTTCGGCATTTATTTTTTGGTTGGCAGCTTTGACCGATTGGTTAGACGGTTATGCTGCGCGTAAACTTGGTCAACTAACCCGATTTGGCGCTTTTTTGGATCCAGTTGCAGATAAAGTCATGGTGTCGACTGCATTAGTGCTGTTGGTTCAACAAAATGACAATGTGTACTTAACCTTAGCAGCGTTATTTATGATTGGTCGCGAAATTGTTATTTCAGCCTTGCGTGAATGGATGGCCGAAATAGGCAAACGTGGCGTAGTTGCCGTGTCTTGGATTGGTAAATATAAAACTGCCACGCAAATGATCGCGATTATTGGATTGATTTGGAAACCCACACCTTGGCTAACTGATGTCGCTTACGGCTTGTTTTATATTGCAGCTGCACTGACGTTCTGGTCGATGATGAGTTACATTTCAGCAGCTTGGAAAGATTTAACGGCAGAATAGCGTAATAATAGTTCAATAAGATTATTTAGTGCGCAAACAGTCAAAATTGCGTAAATCAATAATTGACACACGAGGTTAATTCGGTAGAATGCCTCCCCGTAGACAAGTGATGAGTCAACAACAAGCCTTAGGGTTTTATGTTAACCAACACAATTAATGCGACATTAGTTTAGTTTGATAGGTTGAAAGACGATACCTTTCTTGCTGATATAATAAAGCATTAAAATGATTGAATACGCGACATTAGCTCAGTTGGATAGGTTGAAAGACGATACCTTTCTCGCAGATTTAATAAAGCGTTGAAACGATTGAATAAGCGACATTAGCTCAGTTGGATAGGTTGAAAGACGATACCTTTCTCGCAGATTTAATAAAGCGTTGAAACGATTGAATAAGCGACATTAGCTCAGTTGGTAGAGCGATACCTTGCCAAGGTATAGGTCATCGGTTCGAACCCGATATGTCGCTCCAATTTCTTATCTTATCCGATGGATTCGAATTTGGTTAAAGATGGCGCGATGGCAGAATGGCTATGCTACGGATTGCAAATCCGTCTATCTCGGTTCGACTCCGGGTCGCGCCTCCACAAAATTGCGTTTAATGGTTACGTTAAGTAACGGTTAAAACAACACTTTGCCCGAGTGGTGGAATCGGTAGACACAAGGGATTTAAAATCCCTCGCTGAATAAGCGTGCCGGTTCAAGTCCGGCCTCGGGTACCATTATTTACATACGTAAGTATGGTGTAAAAAAGCCTCAACATTAGTTGGGGCTTTTTTATATCTGAAATTTAATGATAAAGAATAAAGATGAAATCCCTGACGCTGTTGTTGAACATCAGACGTGGCATTTTTGTGGATATGGCCTACGGCCATGAGTACAAAAGTACAAAGAAAACACCTGGATCCCGGCTTAAAAACACTGCCGGGATGACGAGAAGGTAGCTAACAAGCTATAAACATCGAAGTTATTGATGAGTCTGTGCTCTACAACGCCAACAGCTGCGGTAAATATTCGCTGTCTAAAGCTGCAATTTCGACTTGTTCTGTGAGCACATCATGCAATATTTGATGACTGGTCAACGGGTTGGCGAGTACCACGCGAAATACAGTCGTTTGTTGGCGTAAGTATTTTGCTGGCTTAATACGTGTGCGTGACACAAACGATTTGCCTTGTTCGCGTTGATGCTTTTGAATAAATTGCGTCAGTCCATCGAGTAGTTCATTGATTGATGCAACTAAAACGCTATCTTGGTTGGCTAGAGCTGTAGTAAGTATGGCTTGCACCGTTTTTGGTACATAACGATAGGTCAGCAAACATAACTCAGGCTCAGTGACTAACTCAAAATCAGGGTTTTGGTCGATGATTGAGGCAAAATAACGGGCTTTTTCTAGGCTGTTATTAATGAGGATTTCATAGCCATCACGGCCAATAATTTGAAGACAAGCATGCACGAGCATTGCCATTCCAGGTCGCGAACCTTCCAGCGTTTGACTGCCTAGGTCTTTTGAACCTACCCGGAGAATATATTCAGCATGATGCACTATGGCTTGCGCCAGTTCAGGGTCTTTAAATAGCACCATACCGGCGCCCATTGGAACATACATTTGCTTATGGGCATCGATAGTAACGGAGTCAGCTAACTCGATGCCTTTTAGTAAATGGCTATATTTTTTGGACAATAAACTTGCGCCGCCCCATGCCGCATCTACATGGAAATGACAATTTAGCTCGCTGGCTAACACTGCTAATTCAGTTAAGGGATCCACATTGCCTGTTTCAGTTGTACCCGCGATACCAACAATGGCCATGACTTTTATATTTTGTTGTGCCAGCTTTTCTGCTGCATCACGCATGGCAGCAACATCGACTTTATGATGCTCATCTGTTGGGATGCTAATGATGTTATCTCGGCCAATACCCAACAAGTCGGCGGTTTTGCCCAAAGAGTAATGACCGCGATCGGACACTAAAATAGCAAGGTCATCATAGCCATAAAAACGCAATGCTTTCGTCATTCCTTCGCGGCTGACGCCTTTAAAATCGTCGCGTGGTTGTAACAGCCGGTTTCGAGCAATCCACAGTGCGGTGATATTGGCAACGGTGCCGCCTGAGCAAAATGCCCCAAGTGAATGGTTAGCACTGTGCATCCATTGGTGATAGAAATTATCAGATTGCTGATACACCAAATGATGCATCATGCCTAACACTTGGCGCTCTAATGGGGTAAAGGCTTTCGATGTTTCAATTTTGACTAAATTTTGATTTAGACCCACCATCATTTTTGACAGTGGTAACACGAAATAAGGCAATGCCGAAGTCATGTGTCCAATAAAGCTGGGTGCTGAAGTATGGACTGAATGAGCGACTAGGTTTTGCATGATTTCGTCGGCATAATCAGAAACGAACTTGGGATCGGTCGGAATCTGATAGGCGCTAAAGTCAGTTTCTATTTCTGACAGCGGTTTTTCCAGTGCGGCGATGCTGTTACCTAAAAAACCTGCGAGGTCTTGAGATAGCTTTTGCTCAATAATGCTCAACGTCGAGGTTGAATCTTCAGGGGCGGTAAAAATTCGCAGTAAGCTGTCTTCTGAAGCGTTTGCTTGACGGGTGATTTTCGAGGTCATTTTGCTTGCCGTAATGATGAAAACTTCATCCTGATAGCATTGACGGGTGCTTTACGATTAACGCTACACCTTCAGGATGAAATGAGGGTGCTAACTTTACTGTATGGCTGGTTTCGCTTCAAGTATTTATCGTGTTATTACTGCGGATTAGCTGCGTTAATTCAGAATATGAATGATGTTGATATGAATAATCCAGCACAAATGCGGTAAGGCATTTGTGCTGGATTAGATTACTTGTCTGCAAATGAAAGTGACATCATTGCCGCAATGTTGCGCGCGGTATTGGTTAGATTAACCTGGGCTTCAGACAATACTTGCTCTAAGGGCTGCAACGCAGGAATGATAGGGAAAATAGCATGCATGCCTTCGGCTAGAATAGCATCTGCATTCTCACCAAGGCATCCTGAAATACCGATAACCGGAATATTAAGTTGTTTGGCGACATTCAATACTCCCATAGGGGTTTTACCAAACACGGTTTGACCGTCTATTCGACCTTCACCGGTAATAACCAGATCAGCATTGAGACAATGTTGTGCCAACTTAACGCTTTTAGTGACAATATCGACCCCAGGTTTTAAGGTTGCATTTAACATTGTCATTACGCCAAATCCCATACCGCCAGCAGCCCCAGCACCAGGGTGTAATTGCCAGTGTCCATCAATTGACTGGTTAAGGTGTTGGTTAATGATATGAGCAAAATGCCCCAAAGCGAGGTCAAGTTGCTCAACCATCTCGGTTGTAGCCCCTTTTTGTGGACCAAAAATAGCACTGGCGCCTCGTGGCCCGCATAATGGATTATCGACATCGCACGCAACTTCAATTACGCACTCCTTAATGGCTGGATGGCATGATTGTATGTCGATGTAATGTAATTCGGCGAGGGCAGCTCCACCAAAAGGTAATGGAGTATTGCTTATATCACTGAGTTGGACTCCTAAGGCCTGCATCATGCCTGCGCCTGCATCGTTAGTTGCACTGCCACCTAGGCCTAAAATGATGTGTCTTATGCCTCTGTCTAATGCGTCGGCAATCAACTCACCAGTACCAAAACTGGTGGTTAATAATGGATTACGTTGAGTGGATGGCACCAGATGTAAACCTGATGCGGCAGCCATTTCGATTATTGCAGTTTGGTTTCCATCCTCATCAAGTTGTCCTAGCACGCCATAAAATGCGTTAACAGGTAAACCTAAAGGCCCTGTGACAGTGAGATTAATAATCTGTCCTTGGGTGGCATCGACCATAGCTTGTACTGTACCTTCACCGCCGTCGGCCATTGGCACCTTACAATATTGCGCGTTTGGGAATACCTGTTTAAATCCATTCTCAATGGCATTAGCCACTTCTAGGGCGCTTAGGCTTTCTTTAAATGAATCGGGTGCAATAACAATTTTCATATAAGACTCTGATTAATAATTTACAGTAAAAATAAGCTTAGTAGATAAACGGTAATCATCGCCGTGATTCCCTGGATTAAGGTGGCCATTGTTTGGGCCCGATACGCTTGTTTGACACTCATGCGGCTAAATTGAGTCACCACCCAGAAGAAGCTATCGTTTGCATGTGAGACGGTCATCGCACCCGCACCAATTGCCATTACGGTTAACACTCGGCCCATTTCTGAGGCTAAACCAATATCGCCTAGTAATGGTGCCACTAATGCTGAGGTAGCGACTAATGCCACCGTAGATGAACCTTGTGCTGATTTGAGTGCCGCGGCCACGATAAACGGCATAAAAATACCCACACCTAAAGCGGACAAGCTGCTACCCAGAAATGCACCAATCTCAGTGGCTTTTAATACCGCGCCAAATGCACCGCCAGCACCGGTGATCAATAAAATTGGCGCTGATACCACTAAACCTTGGCTGATACGATCGCTAAACTCTTTGATTTTTTGGTTGCTTTTTAACAGCGATAACGACAGAAATAGGCCGATCATTAAGGCGTTAACAGGTTGGCCCAAGAACACTAATAAATCGAATAAGCCTTGTTCACCTAATGGTTTTGAAGGGAAGTTAGCCACCGAGCCTAAGCAGATTAAAATGATAGGTACAAAAATAGGCGCAAATGCTTTGGTAGGGCTAGGTAATTCGCCATAGGTTTTCTTTAGATCATCAAAATCTTCTTGCTGCAGATTCAGTTCTTCGGCGCCTTCGCCGTCTGGCTGCTCATTGGCAAAACGATTGGCCCACAACATACCGGCAAAAGCGGCAATGGCAGCAACAAACACACCGACAGCTATCACGAGTCCAAGTTGTGATTCAAGACCAAGATTACCCGCTGCAGCTATAGGACCTGGGGTTGGCGGCACAAAGGTATGAGTAGCGTATAACCCTGTTGCCAGCGCAACGCTCATGGCAACTTGAGACACTTTCATCCGGTTTGCCATTGACTGTTTTAATGAATTTAAAATCACAAAACCTGAATCACAAAAAACAGGGATCGACACTAAGTAGCCAATCATTGACATAGTTAACGTTGGGAATCGTTGGCCAAACAGTTTAATGACCACATCTGCCATAGTTATGGCTGCACCACTTTTTTCGAGAATGGTGCCAATAATCGTACCGAGCACAATGACTAAGCCGATGTAACCTAAAATACCACCGAAACCGCCAGTGATGGTTTTGGCAATTTCATTGCTGGGTAAACCATAGGCAAATGCGGTGAGAAATGAGGCTAAAATGAGGGTTAAAAAAGGGTGCAGTTTAAATTTAGAGGTGGCGATGACGATAAAGGCTATCACGCCGATTAAGATCAATATTAGTCCCATAGAGTACTCGTTATTTATTATTGTAGGGGGTGGTTTAGTATTCATCATAGTAAACCATTACCTATAAATTGCTTTGTGCGCTTGCACTAATAAATCTACGAGTTAATACTATTTTTGTGCTGACGCACAATTAAGTGCTAGGTTGGTGGATTAACTGACCTAAATATAAACTCAGTAATCCATTAAAACTGTGTAAATCAATATTGGTGATAGTTTGAATTTTATCTAATCGGTAACGCAGTGTGTTTCGATGGATAAACAAACTGTTAGCACAGGCTTGGATGTCTCCCATGTGTTCTAGATAAGCGGCAAGTGTTTTTTGCAATTGTTGGTTATTGTCAACTGCAATGAGTTTCATGTAAGGCCCAGCAAGCGCATTACCTCGCCAGTGGTGCCGTAACCCTGATAACAGTACTTGTAAGCTGTAGTCTTGGTATAAATATTTGGTTTTTGTTGGATGTAATCTTTTTCCAATATCTAACGTTTCTTTGGCGGTGCGATAGGAGTAACTAATGCCTAATTCACCACTGAAATAATGCCCCAATGAAATATGCAGGCTAAGTTGCATATTGGCGGGTAAGCGTTTGAGTAATTTGTTGATGCGTTGGTTTTCAAGCTCAGGGTCAAATTGCTTACCATCTAAAAAAGCCGGCTTTAAAATAACTAATTGAGTGAGTGATGTCATCGCAATTAAGTTATCGCGTACAGGATTTTGTAATAAATACAGTACTTGTTTTAATGCTTGATTGTCTTGTTGATATAATGGGTTTTTGTTATCAAGTTCGATAATGGCGGCCACTCGCGGTACGCTTAAATCGACACCTAATTGCAATGCCCATTGTTGTAAAGAAGGCAAGTCTTGCTCATTGGCATGAATGAGTTGCGAAATAAACTCCTCTTTTTGACGATTCTTCCACTCTAATTGCTCTTGCAAATTTGCTTGCTCGACAATCATCTCTGCTGTCATCTTAAGCAGTTCACCATAGTGGCTTAATGTGTCTGGCTCGCCAGTGATACCGATAACGCCAACCACTTGACCTTGGTAATGCAATGGCAAATTTAGCCCAGGTTTGACGCCATGTAAGTTTGAAGCGATGGCTTGGCTTATTTCAACATTGCGATTTTGGCTGATAGCTAATAGTGCCCCCTCATGTACAGTGCCAATCCGATCGATATCGCCTGAACCTAATATCACTGCTTGAGCATTCATAACATTGATATTATGACCAATAATTTTCATGGTTCGGTCGACAATTTTAGTGGCAATTAGTGTATCAATTTGAAACATGAATTTCTCTGGGCAATCAATATCGGTACTGAATGATACCTGATGTTCGCTAAGTATTGGGAGGAGGTTGGTGCTTAAATGCATTGGAAATTTAAAAAACAAGCAATGGTCTTTAACAAGCAATAGGGGAGGAAAGATGAGCAACATAAAATGGGGGGCACATCCATTTGCCCAAACTTCAATCACAAGCTATTCACCTTGTTAATATAATGTTAAATCTGGTGTAATTGCAAGTTTTTTATACAATAGGATGCTAGCGACCGTTTTTGTGTCTAAAGGTCATTAAATCAAATGATATAAAAACGCCAACCTAGATAAGGTTGGCGTCATTTTTAATGTGATCGACTTGGTTATATTACCGTGATATCACTTACAGACTATAACTCACGTTGAGCATGATCATGTGTGCAGTGTAGTCATGCTGTAAATTACCTAAACTCATGACATTCCAAATGGTATCTGGCTCAATATCATTGGCGTCATCATTATCAAGGTATTTTTCCATTTTGTAGTCTATACGCAAGGCCATTTTTTCGGTGGCTTGATATTGTGCGTACACATTAATGTTATGTACTTTTGCAAAATAGTCACCGTAATCGCCACTAATTCCCTGTCTTACTTGGGTAGTACTGTCTGAGTCTGAGTAGGTATAATCTAAGCCTAAGCGTAAACGACTGTCCATTAAATTGTTGTAGCTTAAGCCTGCACCAACAACATCGACAGTGTCTTCAATATCGGCTTGCCAAGTCGCTATACTTAAATTGGCGCTGCCAGATTGAGCAGATTTGATGATTTGATGGTTATAAAATGTATTAACATTCATATCGTCATTAATCATGTAGCTCAAATTAATATCGTAGTTTGTGTCTTTTGATTCAGTTAAACCTATTTGTGTATTTGTATAGTCATCATATGCATAGCGAACCCCAAAATCGACGTTCAAGTTATCAATAGGGCTATGATTAACACGCGCCTCTATTTGAGTGCGGTCACGGTCGGCCAAATAGTATCGACGTAGCAACGGATTTTGTTCTGCAGATGACGATTCTGATGCTTTATATTCTGAACCATCTCTCTTGCTCAAACTACCTTTAAGCCACATATCCCACATGTCAAAACTATTGACGCGTAAACGTGCCCAGACGTTATTATCGTCAGTGGTTTCTCTGCCTTGATTACTGCGTTCATCTCGTTTGAAATCATAACCCGCATCGAGTTTTAAACCATGGTTGATACGATAGTCAGTGGATAATTTAGCGCTATGGGTAGTGAGATCGTATGGCGTGTTATACCGCACTTTGCCGGTAACATCGTTAATGCTAATTTGAGTCCATTGTTCGATTTGGGTGTTGTTTTCTCTGTCGTTATAATCATAACTGCCAGTGAGACGCCATGCTCGGCTGAGCTTAGTCACCGCTTTAAGTGTCATGCCGGTGATATCAACTTTTGCATCAATAGAATCTGCCGGTAATGAATAGCCATAACCTATGCTAGTTAATTGCTGATCTTGGGTCATTTGGCCCATGAGTAAACGGCCACTTAAGCTGGTAATGGAATCGTTATATTGGCCCATTAACGAAATAGTATGGGCCTCGTTATCTGGGTCTAGCGCCATATAACCACGACTTTGTGCCCCAAACGTAGGGTTAAAGGCGCTGTCAAAACCAAGCTGCTGGTGGTTATTGCTAAACACTGAACCATTGTAGTTTATGCTGGTAAACCAGTGATCACCACGGAGTTTAATCCCAGCGTTTAAGATGTCGGTGGTGTAATCAACCGGCTCCGCTAACATCATTGACTGGTTGAAAAAACTGCCAGAGGCAACTTTGGTTCCGGTTTTCTCTTCACGCTGAAAATTAACGTAGGTTGTGAACAGTGATTCTGTTTGATATTCAAATCCTAGACCGGCACGTTCACGTTTAAGCGACAATTCAAATGGGGTTAAACTGCTATAAAGCATTGGCATGTCTGAGCTTGAACCTGCCGTTACCCAATTATCCGCTAAAGTAAGATTATCGCTGCCGATATTCTGGTAAGGACTTAAGGCATTATTGCTTTGATACGTAGCGATGGAGCGATAACCTAGATTGAGGCGATACAATCCAAGTTTACCGACATCTATTTCCATACGGCCATTGTCCATGCCCATGTTATTTGCGACGACTTTTGCTTGGTAGCCATTGTCACCGCGATACTTTATATCGGCATCAATTTTGCCAGCAGTTTGATTACTGCTATTAAAGGCGTTAGCTGAGTTAATATCGTCTTCGCTGTTGTAACCAATACCGACACCGACATTTCCAGTGGTACCAGTTTCGACAGCACAAGCCTTACAATTCCAAGCATCATATTTAATATTGTCGGTTTTAGCATTGGCTAGGCCATAACCATCAGCCATCAGGCTAAAGCTGGTACTAGTGAGTAACGCTAAGGTAATGAGGTTCAATTTGGTATTCATAATATAATCTCCTTAGCGCTGCAGTAACTTACCAGACGGATGGTTTGAACCATGCACCTGACTATGACAATTTAAGCAGCTGCGACCACCAGTAAAGGCATTACCATTTACTGTTGAACCCATATCAGTGTTACCTAGATAAGCGTTGCTGGTGTGATTGTCACTCGCATGACATTGCTGACACAGTTGTGGCGCACGAGTTTTGAGCATTGCATCGTTCACAGAACCGTGTGGATTATGGCAATTGACGCAATTTTCGGTTACGGGTGCATGCTCCCACAGCTTTGGGCCGCGTTTCTCAGCGTGACATGAATAACACGTTTCATTGACTGTTGGCTGAACAAGATCTGAATCGCTCAAACTGCCATGTGGATTATGACAGTCGCTACAGGTCATTTGATTCCATTTCATTGGATGACTGGTGCGCTTGTTCATGTCAGCTTTTTGTCTGGTGTGACAAGTGGTACATACTTCGACTTCTGTTTGTTTTGACAGTACTGGGTCATGTTCAGCATGTATGCTATGACAAGATGCACATGCCACATCGGCATTGGCGTGATGACTACTGTCCCATGCCACGCGTTTGTCGTCGAGATGACAGCTCATGCACACACTGTTTTGCTTGTCTGCAGCGAGTGTTGAAGTTGGGCCAAAGGTAATCATTGGCTCTTTACCACCACGATTATGTGAACCTAGTGGGCCGTGACACGCTTCGCACTGTAATCCAGCCATTGGACTTTTTGATGAATCAATTGCGCCATGAGCACCTTTGAATAAATCCATGACCTTTTCTGATTTTTTATGACACATCAAACAAGTGTCGGCACCCTTTGGTGAGTATTTTCCTTCGGCGAATTTTTTATCGAGTGTTGCTTCAACTTCTGCCGGTGTCATGCTGGCATCCCACTTTGCCGCCTGTACATGACTCGACATAAACAGCGTCGATGCAGTAAGGCAGAGCAGGGCTAAAAATAAGGTATTTATTGAATGTGTGGTCTTCATAAGTAGACTTCCTAATTTGTCCATTTTGATGATCAACAAGTTGATTACGTAAGCCATAGCATGAGAGAGAAGCAGGGCTTCTCTCTCAATGGACAAATTAAAGCTTCACTTGTGTGTGGTTTTCAATGGTGGGTGCATGGCAGAAGAAACAGGTTTCTAACTGCGCAGCATCATTGGCTTCTTGATAGCTACCATTAACAACCGCACCTTGACTTTGTGCATGCTGCGAAATCGTGTCAAAGCCATGACAAGATGCGCACGTTGCAGTGATAGGTGTTGTATAAAGGCCTTGCGACGTAGCAAGTGCACCTTTAACTTTGAATGCATCAAGATTAAAGTCGTTGTGACACTGAGTACAGTCTTTGATAATGCCTTGCTCACCATGAACACTGTGCAATTTCATTTCAATGGCACCTTGATTAGCACCAGAAGCATAAGTGCCATCTGGCGTATGACAAGCCACACAACCATCCAAACCTATGGTGACTTCGCCATTAAGTTCACGGGCTAACTGTTCTGACATCACAAAACCAGCATGGTGGCCTTTATGTAACTCAAAAGTATCTCCATGGCAATTATCACATGAACCAAAATTGACCGAGTCAGTGTGACGATAGCTAGGCGCATTACCAGAGAAAGTGCCTACTGTGAGCTCGGCTTTCATACTGGTAGTTGCTACGCCGTCGGCACAATCAATGGCTTGAATACCATCGTTACACATTTCAAGACCAATAAAACTAAAGGCGGTATCTGTGTCGCCTGCGCCAAATGGCAGTGATGCAATGTTATAGACTAAGTTACCTGATTCAATGACTACATCGGCTTGTAACAGACCCGCTTTGATAAAGTCTTTACTGATTTTGGCTAAACCGCTTCCTGGGCTAGGGTTATATCCCATAATTGGAAAGTTAGGTCCGACGTTAGTGATGGTTTCAATTCGTTGAATTTTGCTGACTAAGCTTGCAGCATCAATGGCCGTACCATTAGCATCTAAAATCGTTACCGATAGGGTAGCTGACTTGTCTTCGGTGCTTGATTTATTAGCCGTTAGTGTTGCTGTCATGCCGTATAAATCGATAAATGCTTTTTTCTGAGTATACGAAGTTGTGTGTAATTCTTCTGTCCAACTTGCATTATGACAAGCTATACAATTTGAATTATCCACTTGTTGCGGATGACCTTGACCCGTTTTAAAGTCAATATCGGTATGGCAACTTGAACAGGCTTCCATGGTTGGAATTCGAGACCAGTTGTTCGATTCGCTCAGTTGTTCAGAATCAACATGACAAGTGGTGCAATTATCTTGCACTATCGCATGCGCTGCTTCTGCACTCTTGTCCAAGTTGCGGCCATACATTTTGGCATTGTTATGAACATTATGAATTAAGTGACTGAACTCAACTTGAACCTTGTCTTTTTCAATGGCCATTTCGTTGGTATGGCAAGATGTACAGGTTTCTAAATCAGTGTAGCTATGATAAATACTTTCACCCTTTGCATGGCAGGTATTACAAGTAGCGCCACTGACGATGTTTTTAGTGTATTTAGCTTCAAATCCTTCGCCGTCAAAATCTTTGGTAATTTCAGTACGCGGCACTCCGGTAACGCCGTCTTGCAAGGTTGATGCACTTGCAATCACATTATAACGTTGGGTTAGCTCTGGGTTAAAGCCTTCAACATTGACGGTAAAACTGTAATTACCGTTACCATGGTCGGTAAAGGCTTTTTCGGAACCAATAAATTGCCATTGGGCTGAATTACCTGCACCACTTGCGCCAGCTGGAATGAGTTGGACGACTTTTTTAATTTCAAAGTCTTTAAGACCCGCTACAGGGAGATCTTTTTCATTGGTCGCAAATACTTCAATAGTCGGTTTGCTATCTTGATAAGTGACTTTAGTGATATCTAAGTTTAGCGTTTTAATTGCTTCAGCAGGCTCGCCACCAGGGTTTCCTGGATTACCAGCTTCACCATCATCGCCTCCGCCACAACCGACCAGTGTCATTGATGCTGACATAGCAAGTAACAATGCCATTTTTGTGTATTTTTTATTCATCATATTTTCCCTGCAAAGGTCATCCATCTAACTCACTGGCAGTATGTTCTGCAATTATCTTATTCAGTTAAGTTGATGTTGGAATTAATTTTCCCAACACTAAGATTACGTTACAAACAGCAACTCGTCTTTAAAACGAACGTAATTGTGTGATGATGATCAGCCTATTAATAAAGAGGTATGTAAAATGCGCAGTTTAACGGGGGAGGATTGTTCGGATAACAAAAAGACCTTAGTTATAAACTAAGGTCTTTGATGGATAAAACGCCAAGGTTGTTTCTTTTTACTGTTTAAAAACCATGTGTTTTAGTGACGCGGTCTACGGTATGACAGGTAGAACATATTTCTGATGCACGATTACGAGCATCGTCCTCACTGATCCCATCAACAATACCGCCATTAGATTCAATATGCGACACGGTGGCATCAGTACGATACTTTTGATGACAGCTTAAACATGCTCCAGTATCTGATGACATCCATACATCGGCTCCAGTATCGATATCGCCATAACGCCATACTCTGTCAGTGGCTCTACCAAGTTGGATCCCATCAGCGGTATGACAGGTTTTACAATCGGTTTTCAACACGGTTCCAGATTCAACACCGGCATATTTGAGGTAATGACCTTCAGCGCTGTGTGCTTTAAAGGCAAAGCTAGTCGATTTTTTGCCACCAGGGTAAGTATCGTCATTTTTAAGTGTCTTATCAGCGGTATGACAGGTTTGGCAATTGACACCATTGTCATAGTGATACACTTCTTGGTTATGGCAACCTTGACAGCTTTCTGTGTTGATAATGTTTCTACGTGTAGCAGTGGTTTGGCTAGTGTCTATTGCACTTGCAGCCATAACAAAATGGTATGGACTACTTTTAATTTCCACTTTCTGGACATCATCAGTACTACAAGCCGTTAGTTTAACTTCCGGTCTGCCGTAGCCACCATGATTAAAACAGGCTGTGACTGCTGACCATAGTTCAAATGTTTTACCCACATAATCTGTTGGTAAGGTGATCTTATCCCAAACTAAGGTCCAGCTATTATCTGCGTTGGCGGTACCTTCACTTAATTTAAGACGACGATTACTGTAACTGGCATCTTGATACGTTGGGTAGTTTTTGTCGCTGTCCCATGCCATAACGATACGGCTACCTTGGTCGATAAATTCTGCTGCAATAACATTAGCTGAAGCATCAGTAAATTTAATCGTAGTACTGAATTTCCCATCAGCAGTAACTATTACGTCGCTGAATACGGCGTTCATCGCTTGGGTTTCGTTATAGGCTTTCATCACATCGCCATGCGCTTCTTTTGCACTGCGACCATAGCCTTCTTCAACATGGCATGACGTACAATTTGTGCCGACACCAACATGTTGTTGAGACGCTAACTCTGTGTGACACGCAATACAAGCGGTATCACTTTTATTGGCATTAAACAGCGCGGCATCTTTGGGAGCGTTTGTGCCCTCGACGTGACATGCACTACAATCGGCAGCAGGTTTTTGCGGATACATCACGTTACCGTAATTATGTACTCCACCACCATAGCCAATCACTTTATAAGGTGCGGCTACATCGCCATCAACAGTGCTGGTTACGCGGTCTTGGCCTTTATGGATGGCATGGATCATGTAGGTGAAATCAACACTGTTACCGGTTTCAGGATCGCCAGATGTTGCGGTATGACATGATGCACAGTTTTCAAGATCGATTCGACGACCGCCGTGCAATGCTAAGCTTTCTGGTTGATGGCAGGTATAACAAGCATTAATCGAGACAACGTCGCGTGATGCAATATCTTCGGTTAAGCCAGTAGACGGTTGAAAATCGTAATGAGCATTAGCTGTAATTAACGGCTGTTTTAATTCCAATGTAATGCGCTGGGTGTCATCAGCTTGGTAAGTGATGCTTAACGGCTCTATGACTTGAGCAATATTGGTTTGAAATGTGTATGAGTATGAGCCATCTAAATTATCAACTAAGCAATCGGTACATTTTGAAGCAGCCTCAACGTCAGCCTGAAATTGTGCTGAAGGAGCAATATTTGTTTCATCAGCAGGGATCCAACTTGCATTAGGTTGCTTGGTTGTATTGATATAAGACTGCCATTGATAACCACGGTCGACTTCGACTTTAGCGCCATCGGCACCGACCATTTCAGTAACCGGGGTTAATTGAGCGATACCAAAACGAAGGTCATGATCTTTTGTTAGTCCCAATACCGCAACACCATTGGCATTTTTAAGAATAAAGTCAACACTGACTTTTCCATCGACTACGGTTGCATCGGTAAAGGTCGCTTTTAGGGTTGATGTCGCATCTATGTTTACACCAATAATACCATCTGGCCCATCTTCGCCATTAGTACCATCACTGCCTCCACAACCCGATAGCGCTAGAGCAATAAGCCCTGCACTCAATACCGCTTTTGCAGCGGGACTAACTGTTATTGTCTTCATCATGTATTCCCTGCATTTTTTGTTATCTCGCATTCACTACTGGTTATAAGTGTGCGGATTTTATTCAAATCTAATGTTAGCTAACCTTGGCCACTTACTCATTGAATTATGTCTAGAGTTGTGACTGAGATCTGACTATTCCTTTATGGGTAACGTTGTTTGATGAAGATTTGCCGGTATTACTGAAATAAATAGGATAGTTCCAAAGTGTTAATACCGTTATTAGCATATTCTTGAATACGCTAAGTGATGTGAACCTGCATCAGTGACTTGTGCTCGACGTCATAAACGATTATCTCACCACTGTTTTTCTATTTCATCTGGCTATGTATTTATGTTCAATAGATTAATGATTCACGTCTGAATTCGTATTATGGGCAACATAAATAGTGTGTTTGGCATACTTGGCTTGTGAATAGATCGATTTATGTCGGTTAACCCATCCCTTATCCCATCTAGTATTCCCTGTTAAGGTTAAGTATTGCGCAGTTAGGTAGAGGATTGAAAACTTATTAGGATAAAGGCTTGATCCAGCCAATGGGTTAGGGGATAATCGCCCCGTTCTGAGACATAAGCTTTGTATTATATGGTTCAGAAGTCAATGGTGACCCTAGGGTCCCCCCGCAACGATAACTTGTGAACTCGGCCAGGCCTGGAAGGGAGCAACCGCAGCAAGTGACTCGTGTGCCGGGGTGTGGCTCTAGGGGAACCTCCAATATTCCCCGTATGATTTTCACCGCATTAATTCCAACAAAGTATTGCAACCAAAATATTTTAACCAAAAAATTCCAATCAAAAAACAGCCGTATTGTATGAATAAATTATTCATGGAATTACCATAACCAGTGCTTACTAGAATATATTCATTCAATATCCGGCAAAATATCAGTTAATGGCAAGCATCAGCTAATGCCGGTGAAATTACTGTTGTTGTTCTGCTGCGATTTCAGCTTCTTCTTTTAAGCGTTTTTGCAAATTTGCTTTGAGGAATTGTCTCGAACGTTCTAGTGCTTCGCTTATCTCTGTTTTCATCTGTTTTAATTCTTGATAATTTTCGAAGAAATACGTATCAACTAAATGGCGAATGTACCTGACGGGTAACTGATTCAGCGTGACGCAGCATAAATCCGCTAAGTATTCTTCTGGCAACTCTTCCATTAGACCTTCATCTCGCAGCATTTCCATTAATAGAACTTCATAATAGTTTCGGATCTCTAATTGCATTATTACGCTCCATTGAGACAGTTTGTTTTATCGACATATGCTTCAATGTCGAGATGTTTGTTTAATTTAGTGACGCAGTGTTATTGGTTTTGCATTGCCTGACACTGTGGTGACCAGATTTCATTGGCAGCAATTAACAATTGGCTATGTCGAATGGTTAATTCTGCTTCATTACGACTATAGCCTCCCCCTATTACTGCTGCAAGTGGGATGCTATGCATTTGTGCTATCGATATTACCTGTTTATCTCTAGCGAGAATACCTTGATTCGAAATGGCGAAATATCCAAGGTCATCATGTTGATGAATATCGACCCCAGCATCATAGATGATCAGATCTGGCTGATGGATGCGTATCAAGTAAGGTAATATTTGTTGTATGTGTTCAAGATATTGTTTATCGGTACACCCTTTTTCCAGAGCGATATCGTGATCAGATTGTTGCTTTCTGGACGGGAAATTCTGTGCACAGTGGATCGAGCAACTAATAATATCTGGGCTGCCTTGAGTGAGTGTCGCGGTTCCATCACCTTGATGAACATCACAATCAAAAATGAGTACCTTATCCGCTTTACCTGAGTCAATGGCTGATCTCGCCGCGATAACTAAATCATTGAAAATGCAAAAACCACTGCCAAAATCATAGTGCGCATGATGATAACCACCGGTTAAGTGAACTGCAATTCCATGTTTAAGCGCTAATTCAGCACATAAACGGGTACCATTTACGGCGTGTAAGGTGCGGGTGACTAGCGCTGTGCTCCATGGGAAACCAATACGTCTTTGGGCTTTATGGTCTAAGGTGCCATTGATAAATTGCTCGACATACTGCGGGCAATGCACTGTATAGAGCGAATCTTTCGATATTGGCGTAGGCGAATGGCGATATTGCTCAAACAACAATTGTTGTTTGAGCGCGTGCTGGTATAAGTTGTGATATTTAGTGGTTGGAAAACGATGGGTGCTAGGTAACGCCAGCAGTGAATAGCTGGCGTGGTAAACAAAAGGGATCGACACGGACATTAAAGTTGCTTGATTGCCCAACCCATAAATTCTTTACGCGTTTTGTCATCGGCTTGTAACCACCAATATTGCAGCATTTGTTCTGCTTGTGCTGGAGTCGGTTTTTGCGCCGTTGTTGCTGGCACCGTTACTGGTACAGTTGCAATAACTGGTGCACTCATCGTAGCAGATTCAATATCTGATTTGACTGCTAATGCTTGTATTGGTTGACTGCCGTTACCTGTAGCTGAAGCCGATAAGGTTTCAATATCATGTTGGTTTTTATTGTTAAACAGGCTAGTAATAAATGACTCTTCAGTAAAATTAGTTTGTTCTACACTGTAAGTTACCGCTGCATTATCTTGGCGTTTAATGTTGATTTGTGGTTTTTTAGCAAATGCTTTTGGATTCTTGATAACGTCACCGTCAGCGGGTTGTAATAGATATTGATGATCGCCATCAACCGTTAACGTCACAATTAAAGGTGTCGATTTTACAAAAGATTGACTGTCACTAAAGGAATCATCAACCACATCATGATAACGGACTGCAATTTTATGGGTGCCATTGGTTAACGCTAAATCCGATTGATGATTGAACATACTGGTTTCAACTTCTGCACCATCAAGCGCTAGGTACTCAAAAGACATTGGAATGGTTAAATTCGCTGCTAAGACGGATGATGATGTTAAAAATGCCAAAAGCGCACTTGTGGTAAATAAAGATTTCATTGTTGCTCCTTAACGTGGGTAACTTTGGCGAGGTCTTTCAAAAAGTTGAATACGCTCTTCAATATAACTGGTTGCTTGTTTGCACTTTCCTAAACGGCGATGCATAGACAGAATATCATTTTGCAGTTTTATTTTGTCATCACTATGACAGAATTCAAGAGTTGCTTCCATTTGTTGTATTTTTTGCTCTATTTTTTTTGCCCAATTTAAATGTTTATTGAGTTCAGCGTAGAGTTGATGGCTATTTTGCATCACATTACTGGCTATCCAACCAAATCCGCTGTCTTGTATTGCTTGTTGTTGTTTTTTTGCATATCGGGCTCGATTACTGGCTTTGCGCTGTTGTTCGGATTTAAGGTTGATGTGAGTGGTTAGCAATGCTCTGCGTAATGCACTAAATCGGTCTTGAATACGATCGCAACTGAGTTGGATAACATTACTGCCCAACTTAAGGTAAAGTTGTTTTTCGAGTTGTTTAATATCTTGACGTAACTGAGTGATACAAGGGCTTAGTTGGGCTCCTTGTTGGGCAAATAGCTGACTGTTAAATCGTTCAATTTCTTGTAAAGACTGTCGTTGCGAAGGCGCCAAATTCTGGTCGTGTATTAATGCGTCTTGCTCAAGTTTAGCGAGCTGTTGTTTTAACATTGATAGCAATTGTTGGGTGTTCATACCCATGCACTCCACGTAAGATGGACTGCAATCGACAATACCATAATAATGAATATTGGTTTAATAAAAGGTATCCCAAATCGAATCGCACTTCTGGCGCCGATAAATGAACCTGCCATCATGCATACCCCCATCCACAAGCCGAGCATCCATTGTACTTGCCCCATGGATGCAAAGATAATGAGTGCTGTGATGTTACTCACCGCGGTCATGACTCTCGCTAATCCACAGCTGTGCAACAGAGGGAGTTTATACAGCGAGATAGACGATACCGTCCAAAAAGCACCAATACCTGGTCCTGCAAAACCATCGTATCCACCTAAAACAAATCCTTGGCTAATTTGTTTGTATTTTGGTGAACGATATTTTGGGGCCATTATATTTTTGTCACCCATCGCTTTGGGGCTAAATAAGGTATAAACAGCGATACTAATTATGAGTAGTGGTAATATTTTGTCTAACCATTGTGGGTCTATCAGAAATACTAAACCACAACCTGCAATCGACCCAACCAACGTGGCAAAAAAACACGTTTTCCATAATGCAGGGTTAAATAAATGCTGTTTATAAAAGGTGTAACTCGAAGTAAGAGAACCAAAACAAGCGGCTAATTTATTGGTTCCTAATGCTAAATGTGGCGGAATACCAACGGTGAGTAATGCTGGAATAGACAGAAGCCCACCACCGCCAACTATGGCATCAATAAAACCCGCAAATATACCTATGACCGCTAATATAGCCCAATGGCTAGGGTCTAATAATAAATCCAACTCAATACCTATTCAATAACACGTCTAAAAGGAGGAAGGGCATCAATTAATGATTTGCCATAACGTTTAGTGACCAAACGACGGTCTAAAATGGTCACTCGGCCATAATCTTGCTCTTTTCGTAACAGTCGGCCACAACTTTGGACTAATTTACGTGAAGCATCAGGAATTGTCAGCTGTAAAAATGGATTACCGCCTTTTACTTTTAAGTATTCCGCGTGAGCTTGTTCTACTGGTGAGGTCGGGACCGCAAACGGAAGTTTGGTAATGATTAAGTTTGTTAAGTAATCGCCCGGTAAATCGAGGCCTTCAGAAAAGCTGCCAGTACCGAAAATGACACTGGGTAGACCTTCATCACAGCGTTTTTTGTGCTGTTCTAATATTTGTTGACGTGGAATAGCGCCTTGAACAAAAAGCTGGTCTTTGGGGATTTTACCTTCGACGAGCTCAACCACTTTATCCATTTGCCAATAGGATGCAAACAGCACTAATGTGGCCATTTCGCCATCGATAAGTGTCACAATATGTTGTGCAAGTTCGGTGGTGTAATTTTCGTCCGTAGGTTCGCAAACCATTTGAGGTATAAATAAAGTCGCATTATTTTCGTAATCGAAAGGGGATAATAATGCTAAAAATCGGCTGCCATCATTCATTGACAGGCCTACTTGATGAGCAAAATGGTTGAAGCTGTTTAAGGCTCGAAGCGTTGCACTGCACAACACCACGCCAGCGGCTTTTTGCCACAACATAGATTCAAGCATAAAGCCAACTTCTATAGGCGATGAGCAAAATAAATAATCTTGTTGTTTACCGGTAATTAATTCAGCCCAACGCGCCATTGGTGCGCCTTTTTTACTGTCTTCTTTGGCCATCATCTTCCATAACTTATGTAAGTTATCTAGCCGCTGTAAAATAAAACCTGTTTCTGATAACAACCCTTCCGACTGATGTTTAGGCACTTCACCATCTTTTATTGCTTCATTTAACACTGATACCACTTTATTAAATTGCTTTACCGCGGAACCTGATGCAGTGGCCAGATTTTCTGCCTGTATTAATAACGATTGTGGTAATTGGCCATGTTCAAAACGAAGCCTGGATTCAGGGTTAGCGAATAACTGTGGTTGGGTATCACAAAAGTGAGCAACCTGGGTCAGTAAATTGGTTAACTCTGTGGTGTGGTCAAGCATGGCCTGTACAGGGGCAATAATATGAGTGGTTTTGAGTTGATTTTGTAACTTAGAACAGGTTTTCGATGCTTTTTCTAACCAATCACATGCTCCTCGAAGTGTGGCTTGAGCACTGGAGAAATCTCTGGCAACTATCGGTAAGTGATGAGCTTCGTCGATAACATAAAACATGTCTTCTGGTTCTGGTAAAATGACGCCGCCGCCAAGTTCTAAATCGGCAAATAACAGACTGTGGTTAACAATGAGTACATCCCAAGTGTCCACATCTTCACGAGCTTTATGAAACGGGCAATTATGGTGTGCCGATACTTGACGATGACAGCTGTGTTTATCACAGCAAATTTGTTGCCACAAGAAATCAGGAATAGGGTGTTTTAAAGTATCAATTTCACCATTCCAGCGTTTTTGATGAAAATCTTGATGCAATTTTTGTAATTCGTTAATTTGACTTTGGTCGGGTTTAGTTTGCCATATGGCTATTTGTGAGCTGTCTTGTGCCCCTATCATGGCTTCAAGTTTGGCTAAACATACGTAACGCTGACGACCTTTTACCAAACCAAATTTAAAATCAATACCAGACTGTTGTAAAAAATGAGGTAGATCTTTGTGGAGTAATTGTTCTTGAAGTGCCACGGTTGCGGTGGCAATACAGACTTTCTTTTTACTCGAGATGGCTAAAGGGATTGCCCCTAAGATATAAGACAAAGATTTACCAATGCCGGTACCCGCTTCAACCACAATGATACGACGGTCTTTGTCATACTCGCCTGCTAAGGTTTTTGATATTTCCGCTACCATATAGTTTTGTTCGCGACGAGAACGAAATTGCGGCATAGATGCGGCAATTTCTTTATAAATGGTGCGAATTTGACTTTTTATGTTATCCGGTAGCATAGGAAGTATGATTTCTACATAGACTGAATTATGCTGTACATAATAACAGTGAATTAGCATGCCACGAAGTAATAAATCAAATTGAGTAAACTTGTGCCGGAATTCAAACCCGTTGTGACGCCGACAGATAATCTAACGACCAATAATCATGTGAAGGGACGAGTATTAACTCGTCATGCTATTTATCGGCATGGACAATTAGTGCTTCAATATTATATTAAAACCGCTCAAGGACCTGTATTAGCAGAGCTGTATCACAGTGAAGTGATCTGTTTCTGCCGTCAGCAAGATGTTAATCAATTAAGTCAAAAAGTCGGCTTTGCCCTTAAGGCTGAGTCGATATCATTGATGAGCTTTGCACATGAACCTATCAGTGCCTTGTATCTTAAATCAAATACCCAATTGAAATTACTCAGTCGCATAGCTAATGATAGCGGTATTACTTTATTTGAAGCCGATATTAGGTCTGAGCAACGCTACCTTATAGAACGATTTATTGCCTTAGATATTGAGTGTTCAGGACATTATCAACCGAGTAATTCAACTTCAACGATTCCTTTGTTATCGATTAATCGGGCTAGAAAAATGCCCGCCAACGAACTTGTTGATATCTCTTTGAAGATGGTTTCACTGGATTTTGAGTGCAGTTTTACGGGTGAACTTTATTCGGTTGGTTTATATGGTGCCAATTATCAATGTGTGTATATGGTGGGCGAACCGCAAGCAGAATGTCATGACTTCATTGTTTGGGTAAAAAATGAGATTGAACTGATACATCATTTAATAGCGTGGTTTAGCGACTATGACCCCGATATTATTATTGGCTGGGCAGTAGTGACCTTTGATTTAGCCTTGTTGTTCAAACGCTGTGTTTTACATCAAATTCCATTATTAATTGGTAGAGGTAATAGCGAACTGAGCTGGAAAGTGGCTGACAAATATCGGCCGGAAACATTATCTTTACCTGGGCGTGTGGTTTTGGATGGTATTGATTGGCTTAAAGCGGCGTTTTATCAGTTTGATAGTTTTTCGTTAGAATCGGTATCGAGGCAGTTATTAGCCGAAGGTAAAGCCATTGATCATGTTGAAAATCGTGGCCAAGAAATTACTCATTTATTTGAACAAGATAAAAATGCATTGGCTTTTTATAATATTACCGACTGCCGACTAGTGTGGGATATTTTTGAAAAAACACAGTTGTTAGATTTTGCTCTTGAACGCGCCAAGTTAACGGGCTTGGAGTTCGGCCGCGTGGGTGCATCGATTGCGGCATTTTATCATTTGTATTTACCTCACTTACATCGAAGTGGCTTTGTCGCCCCCGCACAACCCGCGAGCCAAGGTTTAGAAAGCCCAGGCGGATATGTTATGTCCTCTATACCGGGTTATTATAAAGATGTTTTAGTATTAGATTTTAAAAGTCTATATCCGTCGATTATTAGGACATTTCTTATCGATCCTAAAGGCTTAGTTGAAGGACTCTACGCGAGTGAAGTAAAAGGTGATGCAACGACAGTGGCTGGATATTTAGGTGCTCAATTTAGTCGGCAATCGCCTATTCTACCTGCATTAGTTGCCAGCCTTGCAGAGCAAAGAGAACTGGCCAAACGAGATAAAAATGCGCCGTTATCGCAAGCGATAAAAATTATTATGAACTCATTGTATGGCGTATTAGGCTCTCGAGGTTGTGTATTTCATGATGCTAAGTTAGCCAGTTCGATTACCATGCGCGGTCATCAAATTATGAAACTCACTAAGCAATGGATAGAAGAGTGCGGTTATCAAGTGATTTATGGTGACACCGATTCTACCTTTGTCTGGTTAGGAGATAATCATGGGATTAAAGATATTCAAGCGGTTGGTAAACACCTATCAGTATCAATAACCGAACGTTGGCTTGCATGGTGCGCAGAAGAATATCAATTAGACAGTTATCTTGAGCTGGAGTTTGAAACCCACTTTGAACAATTTATTATGCCTACCTTAAGGGGTTCGGATGAAGGCAGTAAAAAGCGTTATGTCGGCGCGGTGTCAAATGATCAGCAACAATTAACTCTAACCTTTAAAGGTATGGAGCAGGTGAGGAGTGACTGGAGCCCTATTGCAAGAAGGATGCAGTACCATTTATATGAATTGTTTTTCAAGGGCGAGGATGTTATTGATTATTTGAGTAACGAGCTGGCGGCAATTAAGTGCGGTGCTCGAGACAATGAACTTATTTTTAAAAAGCGATTAAGACGCAATGTTGAAGATTATACCGCAAAGTCGTCACCCCATGTTAAAGCCGCAAAACAGCTTGCCGAACTACTCGGTGACGTAAGTGTTACCCGAAAAGGACAACAGATTCGATATATAATGACACTCACTGGTGCACAAGCCATAGAAGCAAAACCACAAAATATTGATTATGAATACTATATTTGTAAACAAATTCAACCTATCGCGGAGCCCATTCTACAACTGTGTGGCCATAGCTTTGACTCACTGGTGAATAATCAACTTCTATTGCTATAAGTTAACTTACCAACACCCCAATCTTATGTTTTCAATGTTAATTAACATTGCTTGTTTTTCTTCGTGTCCTTACGTTCTTAATTCAGTAAAGGCAATCAAGCATTATTTGATGACGCACAAACCTCGCAAACCCAATCTACGAAGATTTATCTAGACGATTAATGTTAAGCAATTACTTACATAGCCTTATTTATTAACACTTAACATTTTTATGTTTACCAGAAGTAGTAAAAATGTACCCTAATCAGATTAATAGTTATTTAAAACAATAGGTTAATTTTTTTGCTTTGGACTTGGTATGTTATTTCGACAATAACTAAACAACTTTAACTTATTGTTTATAAAGTTAAAAAATTTTTCCTGTTCATATTTCTTAACAGTTAAAGTTGTTACATTTGATTAACTTTTGCGCTTACGACACTTCAAATGTTGATTAGTTGTTTCAAATGTGATTTTATTGCACCTGTAGTTGAGAGGTTGTGATTGTTTTTTGTTGCATCCCCTCATTGAACTAACACCTAAAAAGGTTGTTAGCATTATAAGAAAGACATAAAAAAGTCCAGGGAGATAGACAATGCATAAGAACGTATTAGCTAAGTCGGTGCGTTTAGCACTGATCAGTGGTGCAGCAGCAGCTGCATTTGCTTCGCCAGCAGTTTTTGCTGCTGATGAAGATGGCGCAAAAGTAGAACGTATTGAGGTTACTGGTTCGCGTATTAAGCGTTCTGACCTTGAAGGCGCTTCACCTGTTACGACTATTACTACTGAAGACATGAAGATGGAAGGTAACTTTACAGTTGCTGACGCACTTCGTAACAGTAACTTGAACTCTTTTGGTTCATTCTCTGAGCGTTCAGGTAGTTCTGCACAATCTCAAGCGACTATCAATTTACGTGGTGCAGGCTCAAGCCGAACTTTAGTACTTATTGATGGTAAGCGTTTCCCAGGTTCACCAACACTAGGTGGTGCATCTGCTAACTTGAACGCTATTCCTATGGCTGCAGTAGAACGTATCGACATTCTTACTGACGGCGCATCTTCTACTTATGGTTCTGATGCAATTGCTGGTGTTGTTAACATCATCATGAAGAAGAACTATCAAGGTATTCAATTTAACGTTGGTGGTGGTTCTCGCGACCGTGATGGCGGTTTAACAAGTAAAGAATTCTCGGTTGTCGCTGGTTATCAAATGGACAAAGGTAACATCACCTTCGCATTTGACCACCAAGACCGCAAAGGTATTTCTGATGCAGATAGAGATTATACTGCAGCTAGTTTAAATGACCAAAATGGTGATGGCGAGATCCAGTTCGAAGAGGCTATTGGTTGGAGTCAATATGGCGCAACAATTCGTAGCCCAGACAAAACAACAAAAATGGCATCATTGTTGTGTGATGATTTAGAAGCTGAATATGGATCAGATGTTTTTCAAACAATCAAAGCTGATAACGTATCTGGTGCAGGGCATACATATTGTGGTTATGCATATGCTAACGTTTCATACAACAAAGCTTCAGTAGATCGAAATACTGTCTATGTTGACGCTAACTATGAAATTGCTGAAGATTTAGTATGGTTTGGCCGTACAATGATTACACAAAACAATTCATTCGGTCGTTATGCACCTCCTGCTGCTGCTTGGTCAAATATGAGCGCGGACAACCCACATAATCCATATGGTGAAGATGGCGCGACAGGCTTTATGCGTTGGGTTGGTATTGGTACCCGTGACGGCAACGTTGATGACTACAACCAAGATTACTTAACTGGTTTACGCGGTAATATTAGCGCGCTGAACGATGCTGAGTGGGAAGTTTACTACCATCACAATATCGCCGATAACAAGTCTATCGGTGAGTACTACCTAAGCTATTCTGGTCTTGCTTATAACCAAGCAAATGGTATTGATTTAGGCTCTGAAGCCGGTATCAATAACATGAAAGCCACAACCTTAACTCAAGGTCGTGCAACATTTGATCAATATAGTGCAGGTATTGGTTTTGATGCATTCGAATTACCAGGTGGTGCAGTTGCGCATTACGTAGGTATGGAATATTTCGACCAACAGTTTAGCGAAGTGTATGACGCACAATCAGAAGCTGGTTTAGTTGGTGGTAGTGCCGGTAACTCTGCAGCTGGTGATCGTCAAGTATGGGCAATGTTCTATGAAGCGGTTTTACCGTT
Organism: Shewanella sp. SR44-4; assembly: GCF_014163715.1. Lineage (NCBI taxonomy): Bacteria > Pseudomonadati > Pseudomonadota > Gammaproteobacteria > Alteromonadales > Shewanellaceae > Shewanella > Shewanella sp. SR44-4. The sequence goes on from NZ_JACJDU010000007.1 coordinate 48,537, forward strand.
AACAGATGACATTGAATTAAACCTTGCGGCTCGTTACGATGATTACAGTGATTTTGGTGACAACGTAGCGCCAAAAGCTTCTATTCGCTGGCAAGCACTTGAGAACGTAGTAGTACGTGCATCATACTCAGAAGCATTCCGCGCACCTTCTTTAGACCAGTTATACGCAGCAACAACATTTAGTGCCGACGATGGTACTGACTATGCTTACTGTGCATCAAATGGAATTGATGAAGTTAGCTGTTTAGAAACTCAATATGATACATATATCACTGCTAACAAAGATTTAGGTCCAGAAACTTCCGAGTATCTTAACTTTGGTGTTGCATGGGATATTACTGATGATTTCGGTGTTAAAGTTGATTACTTTAACTTAAACATTGACAATGTAATTTCTCGTAGGACTATTAGCAACGTAATGGAAGGTATTGCTTCTGGCAGCTTAGCCACTTCGAATACTTTCTATGTCAAGCGTGCTCCTGGTACTGGTGGTTCTTTAGGTCAAGCGTACGAAGTAGGTACCGGCTATGGTAACGGTGATAAACTTGAAATTACTGGTATTGACGTTGCTTTAAACGCTAAGTTTGAAACTTCAATTGGTGATTTTGGTATAAACTGGAATAACAGTTTCGTATTGGATTATATTGAAGAAGTTGAAGGTGGTGGAAATGGTGTTGATACTTCAGGTTGGAATGGTCAACCTGAATTGAAATCAGTCCTAACAACAACTTATCGTGTTTCAGACCACTCACTTTCTTGGAACATGAACTACACTGACTCTACATATGAAGACAAAGAAACTGGTAATTTAGATTCTTGGTTAATTCATAACTTAAGTTATGTTTATGATGCAGGTGATTTCGGTTCAATATTACTAGGCATTAACAATTTGACAGATGAAGACCCAGTGTTAACATCTTCTGGTGACTATACGAATCCAGAGTTGTATAACAACTACGGTCGTGAATATCGTGCAAGTTATACACTTAAGTTCTAAATTCTGATTAGTTATTAATTAGATATAAGAAAGGCTCCCTCGGGAGCCTTTTTACTTGGTATATTATGTAGCAATATGTTGTGGTTAAGAGGGGAGTGTAAATGAATAGTCACTGGAGTGAATATTGGCAGCAAGGACACACAACTTCATTCGGTGAGGCATTATCAGGTAATTACGAAGGTGTATTAAAAAGTGTATGGGAGCCGGTATTTAGCGCTCTTACAGAAGGCTTTTTGGTAGTTGATGTTGGCACGGGTAATGGTTCGTTACCGCTGTTATTACGAGATGGGTTATCAAAAGGTGAGCTAACGGGTAAGGTTATTGGTGTTGATTTAGCAGAGGTTACTTTAGCCAACTCAGTAAGTAACAACAATCAAAATATAGACATAGCCTTAATGTCTAATACTCGCTGCGAACAACTTCCTTTTGAACCCAACTCCGTTGACCTTTATATATCTCAATTTGGTTTTGAGTATTCAAATGTCGAGCAGTCACTTGAAGAAGCGGCTAGAGTATTAAAGGACGATGGACAATTTGTTATTGTTTGTCATCATAATCGTTCAATGATCCTTAACCGTAATAGAAGGATTTTGACGTTAATTGATAAAGCAGAAGTCAATTTATTAATTAATTGTTTAGCTAAAATGGCAAATGCCATGGGCAATATCAGCAATCAAGAAGATGTTGAGCGAATTAAGAAAGACCTTCAATGTGAGCAAATTAGAGCAGAAATCAATCACTTGATTAAATTATTAGTCATGTTTGATGAGTCGGCCGCTCAGGATTGTGATTTAATGCGTTTCGTGGCTCAGTTTTTCAAAGCTGGATTATTTTGGCCTGTTGCAAAAAAGTTAGAATTTATTGAATTTATTACAATACAAATGGATACGTTAAGACTACGGTTAGCTGAGTTAGTGAACGCTTCATTTGATGAAACTAAATTGGCAACATTTATAGCTAAATTTCACCAAAATAATATGATATTAAATGAACTCAAAGTATTAAATAATGAACAAAATGAAGTCTTAGGCTGGTATTTACATGGTTCAAAATTTATTTAGTAATGAGGAAAAGGCTAAATACATTGTATTATTGAATTGACAGCGTTTTATAACTAATTGAATAAAAACAAGTAATATTTTTCTCTTAGCATTAAATTACGACACATTTATGTTGAAGACGTTTATTTATTAACCTTTCGACAACATTAACGCCTCTAACAGCTCTTTCCACAAGTTTTTAAACTTTGCAAATGTTGACATAGGTCAACATTTTGTGAAATGATGCCAACGGGTCTACGCTTTAATAGGTGTAGAAAAGGGAAGAAAAACTAACAATCACAAGAAAAAGACGTGCTTAGTTGAAGTAACATTGATTAACAATTTTAGATCATCGTTATTTTGCAAAGTTGAACTTTTTAATTCACTTCAAATTGGTTGGGAACTATGTCCAAGGTAAGCAATAGAACAAAAATCGCTACTGCACTTGTTGGCGCTCTGGCTTTAGCTGGTAGCAACTTCGTTGTTGCAGATCCTCTAGCTGACGTTCAAAAAGCAGATAGCAGCCTTAATGCTGCTTCAGCTGCGTCACAACAGAAAGTCGACAAATATTTTGACCAAGCACAAGACATGCTTTTTGAGTATGGCAGCGTAGCTGATGAGCGTGAGTCATTGAAAGCATATAATGATTACGTTGCAGGCTTGGTAGCTGATCAACAAAATTCACTTGATTTAATTCAAACTGATATCAACGGCGTGGATAAACTTCGTCAGGGTGTTGTGCCATTAATGTTTAAAATGGTTGACGCTTTAGAGCAGTTCGTAAATTTAGATTTACCATTTAACATTGAGACTCGTCAGAATCGTGTTAAGAATTTAAAAGATATCCTTGATACTGCTGAAGTTACATTGGCAGAAAAATACCGTCTAATCCTTGATGCTTATAGCATTGAGCGTGAGTATGGTAGCTTTGTAGCAGTTCATACCGGTAAGTTAGATCTAGACGGTAAAGAAGTGCTAGTTGATTTCTTCAATTTAGGCCGCGTTGCACTTTATGCACAGAGCTTGGATCAGAAAATAGCATGGATGTACGACGCAGATGCGAAGTCTTGGAATAAGTTAGACGATAGCTACCTACGTGATATTACTAAAGGTATCCGCATTGCTCGTAAGCAAGGCGCTCTAGACCTATTCGCATTACCAATTCCTGCTGCGGAGACTGCACAATAATGAAGAAGTTAATTACATCAGTGCTAGTAGCTGCAACTTTCTCTTTAACAGCTGGTATGGTTTCTGCTGCAGATGCACCAAAAACTATCGGTCAACTGTTACAGCAAGTTAAAGCCGACCGAGCTAACGAAGGTAAGACAAACGCTAAGCGTGAAAGAGAGTTTCAAGCGGAACGTGGCGATAAAGCTGAATTACTTAAGCGTGAAAAAAATGCCCTGTCTGCTGAAAAGCAACGTGGCAAAGATTTGAACCAAGCATTCTTGGACAACGAGCGTAAAATTGCTCAGTTAGAAGAAGACTTAAAAACTGCTCAAGGTGACTTGGGTGAAATGTTTGGTGTTGTTAAAGGTGAAGCCGGTGATTTCGCTGGTAAGTTAGCTGCGTCTAACATCAGTGCTCAGTTTCCTGGTCGTGACACCTTTATTGCTGAATTGGGTGCACGTAAATCACTGCCTAAAATTGAAGAGTTAGAACAATTTTGGGAAGCACAGTTATTTGAAATGGTTGAGTCAGGTAAAGTTGTTAAATTTGATGGTGATGTTACTGCTATCGATGGCAATGTAGTAAATACTGCAATTCACCGTGTAGGTCCTTTCAACTTAACTGCTGAAGGTAAATATGTTGTTTACAAACCTGAACTTGGTTTAATTCAACAATTATCACAGCAACCAGAAGGCTACCAGGTTAGTGCCGTTGATACGTGGGAAAATACTACTTCAGGTGTTGCTCCTTTCTATATCGATCCAGCTCGTGGCGTGTTACTAAACATCTTTACTAACAAAGCTAGTTTAGAAGATCGTTTAGAAGCCGGTGGAACGATTGGTTACATCATTCTTGCATTGTTAGCATTAGGTATGTTGATTGCGGTTGAGCGTTTAGTGACTCTGACTATCATTGGTACTAAAGTTAATAGCCAACGTAAAAACATCGAAAACCCTGGTAACAACGCTTTAGGTCGTATTCTAAAAGTATACCAGTCAAATAAAGATGTTGATGTTGAAACGCTTGAGCTAAAACTTGATGAAGCTATCTTAAAAGAAACACCAGCTCTAGAAGCTCGTATTTCAATCATCAAAGTTATTGCAGCTATCGCTCCTATGATGGGTCTACTGGGTACGGTTACCGGTATGATCGCAACCTTCCAATCTATTCAATTATTCGGTACTGGTGACCCTAAATTGATGGCTGGCGGTATTTCTATGGCGCTTATTACGACTGTTCAAGGTCTTATCGCTGCATTGCCTCTAATGTTATTACATGCAATCGTAGTTGCTCGTAGTAAGTCTATTGTTCAAGTTCTTGAAGAACAAAGTGCCGGTATCATTGCAGAACATGCTGAGAAGAGGGCTGACTAATGATGCTAATCCTGATGGACGTATGGGATTCCGTCAGGGGCTTCATGGCCTCCGGAGGCGATGTCCTCTGGCTGGTTGCAGCAGTGCTATTCCTAATGTGGGTGTTAATGCTTGAACGTTATTGGTATCTAAATTGGATATCTCCAAAACAACATCAAGCCGTTATCGCCTCATGGGAAGCAAGAGAAGAAACAACTTCTTGGCATGCTCACCGTATCCGTGAAGCTTGGGTATCCCAAGCGAAGCAAGATTTGAATGCACGTATGCTGTTAATCAAAACCCTAGTAGCCATTTGTCCAATGATTGGTCTATTAGGTACTGTAACCGGTATGATTTCAGTATTCGATGTGATGGCAGTTCAGGGGACGAGTAATGCTCGTTTAATGGCCGCTGGTATCTCTATGGCCACAATGCCGACAATGGCAGGAATGGTTGCAGCTCTATCGGGTGTTTTCTTTAGCACACGTTTAGACTCAAAAATGAGAATCAGTTTAGAAAAGCTAAAAGACAGCATGCCTCACCACTAGAGAGAGATTGAACATGGCACGTAAGAAGCATTCCACTATGGAAGAGGAAGCGCAAATTGATATGACCCCGATGCTAGACATCGTGTTTATCATGCTGATCTTCTTTATTGTAACAACATCGTTTGTTAAGCCATCAGGCTTAGACTATAACAAGCCTAAAGCGTCACAGGCTACGTCTAAACCTTCGGCGAACATCTTTATTGGTATCAGTAAAACTGGTGTCATTATGATGGAAAACCGTCAGGTTGATATCGAACGTGTAACTGCAAACGTAGAACGTATGTTGGCGGAAGCACCTGAAGCAGCCGTACTGATTCAAGCAGACAAAGACGCTTTACATGGTTTAGTCGTTAAAGTGCTTGATAACGTTAAAGCTGCAGGTATCGATAAAATTTCAGTATCAGCGGGGAATGAGTAATATGCTAAGAGCACTCGTATCAATAATCATTGGTGCTGCAGTGACTTTTGGGCTGTTTGCTTTCATGGCTTTCCTGGTCGGCGGCGGCGCACAACGCAACGGCGACTCAGTGGAATCCCCTGTTATTGAAATTACGATGGATAAACAGGATTCGAAGGCACAGAAAAAACCAAGGGTTACACCTAAGCCACCTCCACCACCGGAGCAGCCACCGAAGCCGGATACTACTCCGCCTGATTCATCATCTAATATTGACACTAATATGGCGTTCAATATGGGTGGAATCGAATCTGGTGGACCAAGTACTGGTTTCAAGCTTGGTAACATGATGACCCGTGATGGTGATGCTACCCCTATCGTTCGTATTGAGCCCCAGTATCCAATTGCTGCTGCTCGTGATGGTAAAGAGGGTTGGGTTCAACTTACCTTTACAATTAACGAACTAGGTGGTGTTGATGACGTTTCTGTTATCAAAGCTGAACCTAAGCGTTTATTCGATCGTGAAGCGATTCGCGCATTGAAAAAATGGAAATACAAACCAAAGATTGTCGATGGCAAGCCATTAAGACAAAGTGGTATGACAGTACAACTGGACTTCACACTAGAGAAGGGAGGTAGATAATGCGTAAAGTTACTAGTATCGCTACAGCGTTATTACTTTCAGTCTGCGGAAGTGCATTATTGTCTAGCTCTGTAGTTGCTGCGGAAAAGTGTGAGATTGACAAACGCCAATCTCGTGCTGTTGGCGAAAGCGCTGCAAAAAAAGTTCAAAAATCTTTTGAAGCATATACCGAAGGGAATTTAGACCAAGCGATTGCAATTTTGCTTGAGGCTAATGCTAAAAACGATTTCGACAAAGCGTATGTCGATCGTATGTTAGGTAACTTCTATGCTGAAAAAGGTCAGATGAAGACAGCAATCAAATATTTAAAGACTGCTGTTGATGCTGACATTCTTGGTGGTACAGATCATGCTGCAACAATGCGTTTGTATGCTGATTTGTTATTACAAGAGAAACAGTTTAAAGAAGCGATTCCATATTATTACAAGTGGATGGATTTTACCTGTAAGGCTGATGCGCAAATGTATCGTCGAATTGGTATTGCCTACACTGAGTTAAAAGATTGGAATAAAGTACTGCAAGTTGCTGACAAAGGTTTAACTTTAGCTGAATCGCCTGATAAAGGCTTGTATCAAATGAAGTTAACCGCTTTCTTCAACCAGAAAAAGTACAAAGAAGCCGTAAAAGTGTTAGAAACTATGGTTCCTTTGTTCCAAGACGATAAACGTCTCTGGGTTCAGTTAGCTCAGTTTTACTTGATGACTGAAGACTATGATAAATCACTAGCAACATATGATTTAGCATATAAAAATGGCTTTTTAGAGACGGACAGTAATATTACTCGTTTGGCTCAATTGTTAGCGCAAAAAGGTTCGCCTTATAAAGCTGCTACCATTTTTGAAAAGCACATGAAGTCTGGTTTAGTTGTTGAAAGCGAGAAGAGTTTAACTACACTCGCTGGTTTTTATCATAATGCTAAAGAGCTAAAAGAAGCTGCTTACTATTATGGCAAAGCTGCTGCAGTTAGTAATAAGGGTGAACTGTATTTAAAACAAGGTCGTATTCTTGCTTTAGAACAAAAATACAATGAAGCTATTCCGGTGCTTAAAAAAGCACTTGATGCTGGTATTGATAACCCGGGTGAAGCTCAATTTGAGCTAGCTTTAGCATACTTGAGCCTTAAAAAGTATAAGTCTGCTTATAACCGTGCAGTTCTTGCCGCTAATGATAAAAAGACTGAACGCAGTGCTAAGAGCTATATTTCTTATATCAAAGAAAAAGCTCGGATTCACAACGTAACGCTTTAATCTAAGCTTGATTTAAAAAGCCCCTTTTTAGGGGCTTTTTTATTTTCTCATGAAAATGCTCTCATCATTCTTATTGTATTTAGGCTATTAATTTTGCTGTATTAATGGCTCGAATCTTGTTCAATTAACGTATTGACTGATATTCGAAATCAATAAATTGTTAGATAGTGTGTATTTGATGAAGTTTAGTTTCATGTACCGCCATGCAAAGATACAATAAGTGAAATGATGATGTCTGCTTAGTCATGTATGGCATATAGTAACGATATTACATATTAGAAATACGTTATCCAGAACGAGTAAGCCTGATTGTAAGTGTATTTTATACACTTAAGTAGACAAGGTCGTGCATTGTTAGTGAGAGCTTATGTTGTGCTATCTAATAATATTCTCAGGTGTAGAGTAGTGGTGATTGGGCGTGAGATAAATTCACTTCTAATTAGGATACTCATACGTGGTAATGAAATCCCCATACCCTGGTTTTTTTAAGCGTAATAACTAAATCATATTTTTATCGAGATTAAATAGTTAACCTCGACTCGGGTTAAGAGATTGGATAAGTAAGGCAAAATGACAACATTTGTCCTATGTCATATCAAACTGGTCATTTGTTTTGCTAACAAGGCGTATTGACGCGTCAATAGCTAGCCTATTGCAAGTCGATATAAAACAGTTAGCCAGACAAGGAGCGTTTGATAACTGTTTTTTATCCTGAGTTCAGGTGTGTTACATCGAGATAAATCGACACGCTAATAAGGCGTGAGTTAAATTGTGTTAAGGAATAATAAAAATGAATAAAACATTGCTGGCATTGACTGTGTCCTTATTATTGGTCGCTCAAGGTTGTTCTGAAGCGACTACTGTCTCATCTACGCCTGAAACCCCCGCCGAACCTAGTGCTGCCGTTATGCCTCAATCTGCCTCAGAGCAGTATTTGACAATGGTTGATAATTTTTTTAATGATCAATTAAAGCTTGAGCCGATTTACGCCACCTTTGTGGGAGTTAATGACTATAACGACCAATTCGGTGGAGCATTAACTGAAGAGTATTTAAAGGCTCGTCATAATTTAAATAGCCGTTACTTTAGTCAAGCTAAAACGATTGATGTTGATAAGCTTCCTGCATCACTTAAGTTGAGTTACGACATGTTTATTTATGATCGTAATATGGAGCTTATTGGCGAAACTTATCCAGAGTACTTCTTACCTATTAATCAGTTTTATAGCACAGTATTTACTATGGTCCAGTTGGGCAGTGGTGAAAGTGCTCAACCATTTAAGACTGTTGAAGATTATCAAAATTGGTTAGGCCGCTTACGTGGGTTTATTAACTGGACTAAACTTGCACAGCAACGTATGGATGAAGGTATAGCAAGTAAAGTTGTACTACCTCGAGTGCTTGTCGAGCGGATTATTCCTCAGTTAGACGCTCAACTTGTTACAGATGCACAGAGTAGTTTGTTTTATTCCCCAATTAATTTACTGCCAGAAAGCTTTACTGTTGAGCAAAAAACACAATTAACCACTGAATACTCGCAACTTATTGATTCTGAACTATTACCTGCATTGACTCAGTTACGAGACTATGTAAAAGATGTATATTTACCCAATTCTCGTGCTTCAGATGGTTGGTGGGGACTGCCAAATGGTAAAGATTGGTATCAACATTTAGCTAATAGCCATACAACAACAACTTTGTCAGTGGATGAAATTCATCAAATTGGTCTTTCTGAGGTTGCACGCATTCTATCTGAGATGGACAAGGTCAGAGAACAAGTTGGTTTTAAAGGTGATTTAACTGCATTTTTTGCTTCTTTATCTTCAGAGCCGCAGTACTTTTTTACTGACCGACAAGATTTAATTGATGGCTATATGACGATTAAAGAACATATAAATCAAGTATTGCCTCAGTATTTTAATGTGATGCCCAAAGCTGATTATATTGTTAAGCCTGTAGAGAGTTTTCGTGAGAAATCTGCCGCTGGCGCATCGTATGAATCTCCAGCAGTTGACGGTTCACGCCCAGGTGTTTTTTATATCAATACTTACAACTTAAAAGCACAACCCAAATGGGGTATGACAACCTTGTCATTGCACGAAGCTGCTCCCGGTCATCATTTTCAGATTGCGATTAAGCAAGAGTTAACTGATGTTCCACAGTTTCAGCGCTTCCAGGGTTACACTGCATTTGAAGAAGGTTGGGCGTTGTATGCAGAGTACTTAGGGATTGAGATGGGCGTATTTAACGACCCATATCAGTATTTCGGCAAGTTATCTGATGAAATGTTAAGAGCAATGCGCTTAGTCGTAGATACAGGACTTCATGCGAAAGGCTGGAGTCGTGAACAAGCTATTCAATACATGAAAGACAATTCTCCAATGGCGGAGTCTGATATTGTTGCAGAAGTGGAGCGTTACATGGCCATACCAGGCCAAGCACTATCTTACAAAGTCGGTCAGTTAACTATTTTGCGCTTACGAGCGGATGCAGAAAAGGCCTTGGGTGAAAAATTTGATTTAAAAGGTTTTCATGATCAATTACTCACGTCAGGATCATTACCAATGGCGGTGATGGAAAACAAAATTGCTGATTGGATAAAAGCTGAACTAGCCAAATAAATGCCGTAAAAATGACGGTGACTTATGTATGTCATCGTTCTGTCATTATGTTAGTGTTACATTTTTATTTTATATTATATTTTAGGAGCCAAATTATGGTACAAGCAACTGCTAGACACTTACTCGTAAGCACTCAGGAACAATGCGAATCACTCAAGCAACAGATCGAAGCTGGTGCTGATTTTGCTGACGTAGCCAAGGCAAATTCTTCTTGCCCATCTGGTGCGCAGGGTGGCGAGTTAGGTTCTTTTGGACCAGGCATGATGGTTAAAGAATTTGACGAAGTGGTATTTAGTGCACCATTAAATGTTGTTCAAGGCCCAGTAAAAACTCAATTTGGTTTTCATTTACTTGAAGTGACCAGTCGCGGCTAGTCATTATTGAGTCCGTGATAAATAATGGCAGCTTAGGCTGCCATTTTTATTGAAAAAAACTAGAGGGTATATGGACATAAATCTTTATAGTGATCGGCTGAAATTACGAAATTTGCACAGTAGAGATTGGGCATTTTTTTTACGTTTACATCTTGATAAAGGTGTTAATCAGCATATTAGAAACATTGAATCTGAATCAGATATTGTCGCTAAATTTGAGCAGCGTAAAGCGGTATGGCTTTTTGAGTCAGGAGATTGGTTAACGCTTGTTATTGAGCGAATTGATAATAGTCAGGCCGTGGGACTTATTGGTTTTAGATGTGATGATGCACAGCTAAGGCGGGCAGAAGTAGGCTATCTCATTGCGCCAGAACAGCAAGGATTAGGGTTCGCTAGTGAAAGCTTACGCGCGGTAACTGATTGGGGTGCTCTACAATTCAGTATGCATAAATACATTGGCCTTTGTGCTCAAGAAAACATTGCTTCACGTAATGTATTAGAGAAGGTGGGGTTTGTTTTGGAAGGGGTGCTAAAACAGAATAACTGTATAGATGGTAAATGGACCGATGATTGTTACATGGGGTTGTTGACCGCACAGAGAACGTGACCAATTTTTAGTCCGTTTAGCCTCAAAACAAAATAAAATCTTTGTCGCACTATATTCTAACGGGCATTTGTCACATAATACGTAATACAACTGAAAACTATTCTCGTTAACAAGTGAAACTTTGATCTAGATTTGAGTTTAACTTGTTTAGTTCCGATAAAATTTTTAACGTTATTAATGTTGTTGAAGGTAGTGTTACATGAAGCTGAGTGAACTTAAGCCTGGTGATCAGGCGATTATCTCTGAAATAGGTCAATTAACGTTACCGCAAACTGTTAAACGTAAATTGTTATCCATGGGCATTACACCCAATACTCGTTTTCATTTTATACGAAGAGCCCCTATGGGCTCGGGTGTTGAATTAGATTTACGTGGCAGTAAATTATGTATGCGTTGTGATTTAGCCGATATCATCGAGGTAGTGCTCAAAAATGACTAAACAATTTCATTGTGTCACCGTGGGTAATCCCAATGCTGGTAAATCGACTCTTTTTAATGCACTTACTGGTGCAAGCCAGCAGGTTGGCAATTGGTCGGGTGTTACCGTCGAAAAGAAAACGGGTAAGATAAATTATTCAGGGACGGATATTTTTCTTACCGATCTCCCTGGCATCTACGATTTACTTCCCGCAGGCAATAGCTGCGATTGTTCATTAGACGAACAAATTGCTCAAGCTTATCTTTCTAATCAACAAGTCGATGCAATCATCAACCTAGTTGATGCCACAAATGTTGAACGTCATCTGTATTTAACCACCCAATTACGTGAGTTAGGTATTCCGATTATTGTTGTTATTAATAAAATTGATGCAGCTAAAAAGCTGGGGATCAACATTAATGTTGATGACATGTCAGTACGTTTAGGTTGTCCTGTTGTTGCAATTTGCTCACGAAATCAAGCAGATGTAGAACAACTACAAGCTGAATTAATGTCACTGTTGGAAAAAGGTGACTCTGTACAATCATTAATGTTGCAGTACCACACTGATATTGAAGCAAGTGTAACTGCACTGCAGATGCAAAATGATAGCCAAGGTCTTACTGAGCTGAGCCGTGGGCAGGCACTTGCTATTTTAGCCAATAGCCATGGAGATGGCTGTGGAACAAGTGAAGTACAATTACACGACACAGTAAAACAGTGCACTTTACGAGTAGAGCAAGCCGGCGAAGACATCGATATTATGATCGCCACAACCCGATACGATTTTGTGCAACAGGTGTTTGAAGCATCAGTAAATCAAGGTAAACACATAAGCGCCACAGATAGGCTTGATAAAGTAGTGTTACACCCGGTGTTGGGTATTCCTATTTTCTTATTTGTTATGTACCTAATGTTTTTATTCAGTATTAACGTGGGTAATTCTTTTATCGATTTCTTCGATATTACCGCAGGAGCTATTTTTGTTGACCATTTTGGCGCCTTGTTGTCATCAATTGGAGCGCCTGATTGGCTGGTGACTATTTTAGCTGGCGGTGTTGGACAGGGCATCCAAACTGTCGCGACGTTTATTCCTGTTGTCGCTGCATTATTTCTGGCCCTTTCAGTATTAGAAGCATCTGGATACATGGCTCGTGCAGCATTTGTGGTTGATGGCTTGATGCGCCGTATTGGCTTACCTGGTAAAGCCTTTGTGCCAATGATTGTTGGTTTTGGTTGTTCGGTTCCTGCCATTATGGCAACCAGAACATTAGGCAGTGAGCGTGAACGTATCGTTACCGGTATGATGGCGCCTTTCATGTCTTGTAGTGCTCGATTGCCTGTTTATGCCTTATTTGCAGCGGCCTTTTTCCCTCAATCAGGCCAGAATTTGGTGTTTTTACTGTACATCATTGGTATTTTTGCCGCTATTGGCACCGGTTTGCTACTGCGCAAAACGGTATTGCCGGGCACAAGCAGTGCCGTTGTTATGGAATTGCCAAGCTACGAAATGCCTAAGTCTAAAGCTGTGTTGTCTCGTACGACTAAACGAACTAAAAGCTTTATTATGGGCGCCGGTAAAACCATCATTATTGTGGTGACACTGCTTAACTTTGTTAATGCTATTGGCACAGATGGATCTTTCGGTCATGAAGACAGTAAAGAGTCTTTGCTCAGTGTTGCTAGCCAACAAATCACACCGCTGTTTTCTCCTATGGGAATAGAACAAGACAATTGGGCTGCAACGGTTGGTATTATTACCGGCATTTTTGCTAAAGAAGCCGTAGTCGGTACATTAAACAGTTTATACAGCACCTCAGCAGGTGATGATGAAGAGTTATTGTCTATTTGGGACAGTGTTAAAGTCGGCTTAGCGACAATTCCAACAAACTTATTAGGTATTGAACCTGGTGACCCATTATCAATTGCGATAGCAGGTATCACAGATTTAGATGAAGCAGCAATGGAGTTATCTGTTGATACCTCTACCTTCAGTGCGCTTCAAACAGGCTTTAAAAGCCAGATCGCCGCATTCTCATACTTGTTGTTCATCTTGCTTTATACGCCTTGTGTGGCAGCAATGGGAGCTTTGGTACATGAGTTTGGTGCTAAGTGGGCCCGTTTTGCTGCTATTTGGACATTTTCATTAGCCTATGGTTCTGCAACGGTGGTTTATCAGGGGGCTACATTTACTCAGCATCCGGTGCAGTCTGCTGGTTGGATCTGTTTCTTTGCCGCGGCCTTGGTTGTGTTTTATTTCTGGTTGAATAAGAAAGGTCGCAAAGCACAACAAATTATTCCTGGAATACGTATTGTCACGGAATAGTTAACCGTATTGATGATTGATTTAAACAATAAACCCGGCTTTGCTGGGTTTATTTGCTTTAACAAGCTAACTTTTTCAGTGCTAGCAGTTGTAACTACTTAAGATCTGTAGGATCATCTATTTTTATTCATATTGCCATTGTGCGCCAAGAGGAATTCCATGAGTCATGTGGACACCGAAGTACGTCCAAGTAACTTCATTCGTAATATCATAGACGAAGACCTAAAAAGCGGTAAGCACAGCCAAGTACATACACGTTTTCCACCAGAACCTAACGGGTATTTACATATTGGCCATGCTAAATCTATTTGCTTAAATTTTGGTATTGCAAAAGATTATCAAGGTCAATGTAACTTACGTTTTGATGATACAAACCCTGAAAAAGAAGACATCAATTATGTTAAGTCTATTCAGGAAGACGTGCGTTGGTTAGGCTTTGAATGGTCTGGCGATATCCGTTATTCATCAAACTATTTTGATCAACTACATCAATATGCAGTTGAGCTCATTACCAAAGGGTTGGCGTACGTTTGTTTCTTAAATGGCGAACAAACCAGAGAGTACCGAGGTTCATTAAAAGAGCCAGGTAAAAACAGCCCATACCGTGACACCAGTGTTGAGGAAAACCTCGCGTTATTTGAGAAAATGCGTAAAGGTGAGTTCAAAGAAGGTGAGTGTGCACTGCGTGCCAAAATTGATATGGCATCACCTTTCATGTGTATGCGCGATCCTATTATTTATCGTATTCGATTTGCTCATCATCATCAAACAGGCGACAAGTGGTGCATTTACCCAATGTACGATTTTACTCATTGTATCTCTGATGCTATTGAGAATATCACTCATTCGATTTGTACTTTAGAGTTTCAAGATAACCGTCGTTTATATGACTGGGTATTAGATCATTTAAATGATTTCCAAGCACCAAATCGCACTCGTCAATATGAGTTTTCACGCTTAAATCTTGAATACACCTTGATGTCTAAGCGTAAACTAAACGATTTAGTCACACGCAAACTGGTTGATGGCTGGGACGATCCCCGTATGCCAACTATCGCTGGGTTACGTCGTCGTGGTTACACATCAGCTTCTATTCGCGAGTTCTGCTTACGTATTGGTGTTACCAAGCAAGAAAACTTAATTGAAGTCGGCATGTTAGATGCGTGTATTCGTGAAGAATTAAACGAACATGCACCTCGTGCGATGGCCGTGTTAAGACCGATAAAAGTTATCATTGAGAACTATTCAGATACTGAAACCGAAACCATTATTGCTGCAGCTCATCCAAACAATGAAGCCATGGGCACTCGTGAGCTGACATTTGGACGTGAGTTATTCATTGATGTTGAAGATTTTAAAGAAGAAGCTAATAAGCACTTTAAACGACTTGTTTTAGGTAAAGAAGTCCGTTTACGTAATGCCTATATCATCAAAGCTGAACGTTGTGACAAAGATGCAGATGGTAATATTACCACCGTCTATTGTACTTACGATGCTGATACATTAGGTAAAAACCCTGCAGATGGACGTAAAGTTAAAGGGGTGATTCATTGGGTTGAAGCATCAACAGCGAAACCTGCTGAGTTTCGCTTGTATGATCGTTTATTTACCAGTGAAAATCCTGCAGCTTTTGAAACTGTTGATGAAGTGCTAAATCCCAATTCACTCACAGTAGTGAAGGGACTCGTTGAACCTGGCTTAGTCAATGCGCCGGCTGAGAAAGCGTTTCAATTTGAGCGAGAAGGTTATTTCTGTGCAGACAGTAAAGATTCAAGCGCTGAACATTTAGTGTTTAACTTAACGGTACCGTTAAGAGATACCTTTGCGTAATCAGCATTATGAATAACAAAAAGGCGCTGAATGCGCCTTTTTTGTTTTATTTTTTCAATAATCAATAATCAATAATCAATAATCAATAAATTATTGCATCATTGGCCCAAAACCAATGCTCCATAAAATAACACTACTGGCCATCAGCGCAACTAATAACACAAGTCCCGCAGTAACCACTGAGCTAGCGTAAATGAAACCCTTTTCTTCCGGGATATTCATAATAATAGGGACACCGGCATACAGCAGGTAAACCGAATAAGACAAGCCAATCAAGCCGACGATCATAATGAACCATAACACGGGGTAGAGTGCTGCCAAACCAACCATAAATAATGGGGTTGCAGTATAAGACGCTAATTCGAGAGCTTGAGTATAAGTTGGATCCGCATCAAATGTTTTGCCCATCCAATATGCTAAATACGCGAGAGCCATAACACCAATAATTAAGCCGAAATACATCCCAACTGACATGAATAGTGCGCTTTTTGAGGTTAGGAATAGAAGTTCTCCAGCTCCGGGATGCCATCCAATGTGTGCGGTTGCAAAATAAGCACAAATTGCAGGGATCAGTGCGATAAGCAATACATGACTCAAGCTGCTCTTTAGCGCTTCGTGATTCTTTTCAATTGTGTGCCACTCTTTTTTTGGATGAGTGTAAAGTCCCATTAAGTGATTCAATACCATTATAGTTATCCTTGTTTAGCATTTTTGACCTAGCTCGCCAAACAACGACGAACTGACTACAGCTTTTTACCAATCGCCTTAATCAGTCCACATCTACTTATCAACAGGGGAATGGTGTTGGCATAACACTGAGATCGTTCTATTGCCAACATCTATGTTGTTAAGTTATGACTCTATCCCAATTTAGAATCATCATTTAAGGTGATCGATGGCATCTGTTATTAAATCGTTAAATTAGATGCTCAGCTTATTTATTGAACATAAATAGACTTTCGTCAAGTTGTATTACGTTTTTGGTTTCAGAAAAGATCGCTCTAAAGGTAAAATGAACATAGATTTTTGAGAGGATTATCCATTTTATGCAGCAATTACTTGTCCCTATTTACGACTTTTTAGGTTGTGAGACACCAAACCGTTGGGTCGAACAAGCTAAACAACCTGAACAACTCACCGCGTTGCTGATTGACCATTGCAACTGTGAGCTTAAAGCTGCGCAAACTGCAATGTTAATGATCCGCAAATATGCGATTGACAAGAGTAGTTCACATCTATTGAAGACCTGGGCTAAGCCTTATGAAGATTTTGTTTATCAACAAGACCGTAATGCCCTCGAGTTTTTAGCCCGCGACAGTAAAAAGAACGACATCACTAGTGAATTAATAGCCAATAAAAACCTCACTAACAGCACTGATTTAATGAGTAAAATGGTTCGTTTGATTAAAGAAGAGTTTCATCACTTCGAACAAGTTTTACAGATTATGACGGCGCGTGGCATTGATTACAGTAATATTCGTGCCGGTCGTTACGCCAAACAGTTAATTATTCATATGCGGACTCATGAGCCACTTACGTTAATTGATAAGTTAATAATTGGCGCGTTTATTGAAGCGCGGTCATGTGAACGATTTGCCAAACTTGCGCCGCACTTAGATGATGAACTCGCTAAGTTTTATACTTCATTACTTCGATCAGAAGCGCGACATTTTCAAGATTATTTGGCTCTTGCTGAGGATATTGCCGGTGAAGATATCAGTGAACGCATTGATTATTTTCGCGAAAAAGAAATGGAATTAATTTTGACAGAAGATAGCGAGTTTCGTTTTCACAGTGGTTTACCGCCACAATAGCCAACAATTGCGAGATATAAACCAAGACTCACTGATGATATCAACGTTGATACTGTTTAGTGAGCCTAGTTTGTTTCGGAAAAGGGTAATGTTACTAACTCGCAACCTTTCTCGCTGACGTTTAGCACGCTGCCTTGAGTATACCAATCACCGACCACAACACGTTGTTCTTGTGCAGTGAGTTGATGTATAGCAGGGCGATGAGTATGACCATGGATCATTCTTTGACAATCAGTACGAGCCAGTAGCGCGGTTACCGCACTTGACTCAACATCCATGATTTCATAATGTTTTTGCTGATTACCTTGAACACTTTTTTGACGAATTTTTGCGGCAATGTTTAAGCGTGTTTTTTTAGGTAGGTGAGAGTAGACCCAACGCACTATATCAAGACTTCTAAAGCGCCTGAATCGCTGGTAAGCAATATCAAGGGTACAAAGGCTATCACCGTGTAAAATCACAGTATTAACACCGTACAAGTTGATACAATAGACTTCAGGTAATATTTTCATGCCTGCTCGTAGGCAAAATTGTTTGCCAACCATAAAATCACGATTACCATGAATAAAATATACAGGTATTGAGTTCGATACTGTTTTGATTGCTTCAGCAATGGCAATGGTAAAGGGTTCTGCAATATCATCACCCATCCAAACTTCGAATAGGTCACCGATGATATAAAGCGCTTCAGTATTGTCTAAACCATGGCTTAGAAAATAGATGAAGGCTTGTGTAATATCTGGGCGATCTGCACTTAAGTGCAAATCGCCTACGAAGATTGTTTTCTTCAAAATTACGCTTTAACGCTAACGCTTTTGATCACAATGGCTTCTAATGGTACATCTTGATGCATACCATTATTACCAGTGGCAACATTTTTGATTGTTTCAATAATGTCTAAACCTTCAACCACTTCACCAAATACACAGTAACCCCAGCCCTGTGAAGTTTCTGATTTAAAATCAAGGAAAGTATTGTCTTTCACGTTAACAAAAAACTGTGCTGTCGCTGAATGCGGATCAGAAGTACGTGCCATGGCAACAGTGCCTTTTCGGTTAGATAAACCATTGTTGGCTTCATTTTTGATTGATGCTTTAACACTTTTTTGGCTCATATCTTCAGTGAAACCACCACCTTGGATCATAAAGCCGTCAATAACACGGTGAAAAATAGTACCTTCAAAAAAACCATCTTCAACATACTGCATAAAGTTAGCCGCGGTAATTGGCGCTTTTTCTTCATTTAGCTGTAAAGTAATATCGCCCATATTGGTATGTAAAGTAATCATGTTGTCTCACTTGAAAATAATAATTTGCGCGATTCTAACTTATCTTAACTGCCGCATAAAGTGCAGTGTTCAAAACAGGTGACATCATGCTAAACTCAGCATTAACATTTCCCGTTATAAATTAGTGTAAAAGAGAACAATCGATGTTAAAGATTTACAATAGTATTAGCCGTGATAAACAAGAATTTAAACCAATAAATCCAGGTAAAATCGGAATGTACGTCTGTGGCGTGACCATTTACGATTTATGTCATATTGGTCACGGGCGTACCTTTGTTTCGTTTGACATGATAGTGCGTTATTTACGTTATATCGGTTATGAGGTGAATTTTCAGCGTAACATTACCGATGTTGATGACAAAATTATCAAACGGGCCGCTGAAAACAACGAATCTTGTGAGTCGCTCACTGAGCGTTTGATCGCCGAAATGCACCAAGACTTTGATGCCTTGAACATGAAACGTCCAGATTTTGAGCCTCGAGCAACGTTACATATTGAAGAAATTATCGATATGGTTCAGCGTTTACTCGATCGCGACCATGCCTATGTAGCCAGTAATGGCGATGTATTATTCAGTGTTGCCTCATTCCCAGAGTATGGACAGTTGTCAGGTCAAAACCTAGACCAGCTTCAAGCCGGTGCTCGCGTTGAGATAGATAATGCTAAACGCAATCCTATGGACTTTGTGTTATGGAAAATGTCTAAACCGGGTGAACCAACCTGGGAATCACCTTGGGGTCCTGGTCGTCCAGGTTGGCACATTGAATGTTCTGCCATGAACAGTAAGCATTTAGGCTTACATTTTGATATTCATGGTGGCGGCTCTGATTTACAGTTTCCACATCATGAAAATGAAATTGCACAGTCTTGCTGTGCTCACGATACTCCGTATGTGAATTACTGGATGCACACCGGAATGGTGATGGTTGACCGTGAAAAAATGTCTAAATCATTAGACAACTTTTTTACCATTCGAGATGTGCTTAAGCATTATGATGCTGAAACGGTACGTTACTTCTTATTATCCGGTCATTATCGTAGTCAGTTAAATTATTCTGAAGACAATTTAAAGCAAGCTCGTGCAGCACTAGAGCGTTTATATACAGCACTTAAAGGTTTAGACTTAACTGTTGATGCTGCGCCTGCTGAACCGTTTGTAGCCAAGTTTAAGTCGGCAATGGATGACGACTTTAACACTCCTGAAGCCTATTCCGTGTTATTTGAGATGGTACGTGAAATCAATCGTCTTAAAACAACCGATATGGCAGCAGCATCGGCATTAGGTGTCAGCTTGAAGCAATTAGCAGATGTGCTTGGCCTTATCAGCCAAACGCCAGAAGCTTTCTTTAAGGGGGAGGGCAGTGACGATGAAGTGGCAGAAATTGAAGCGCTTATCGTTGAGCGTACCCGCGCCCGTACTGAAAAAGATTGGCCTGCTGCGGATGTTGCTCGCGATCGCTTGAATGAGTTAGGCGTTGAGTTAGAAGATGGTGGCCCTAGCGGCACCACATGGCGTAAAAAGTAGTTTATTTAGCGCATAAAAACAAAAGCCTGCAATAGCAGGCTTTTTTGTTATTAATCAGCATAATTTACTTATCTGAGATTTACTTATCTGAGATTTAGTTAACTATGATATTGCTCGCATGCGTATAGGGTGTTCTCTAATAAACTTGCAATCGTCATTGGGCCAACTCCACCAGGAACCGGCGTAATAAATGCAGCCTTTTCAGCGGCAACATTAAATTCAACATCACCCACTAAACTGCCGTTCTCCAAACGATTGATACCAACATCAATAACAATCGCGCCTGGCTTGATCCAGTCACCAGGAATAAACCCAGGTTTGCCAACGGCAACGACTAATAAATCTGCTTGACGCACTTTTTGTTCTAAGTTTTTGGTAAAACGATGACAGGTTGTCGTTGTGCAACCTGCTAATAATAATTCTAGTGTCATTGGTCGGCCAACAATGTTTGATGCACCAACCACAGTTGCATCCAGGCCATAGGTATCTATACCGGTTGATTTGATTAACGTCATAATGCCCATCGGCGTGCAAGAACGAAGCACTGGGATACGTTGAGCTAAACGGCCGACATTATAGGGATGAAATCCATCAACATCTTTATCTGGGCGAATACGTTCAATGACTTTGGAGTCATCAATATGGGCGGGCAAAGGCAGCTGCACTAGAATCCCATCAATGCTTGGATTGGCATTACATTCATCGATTAACGCTAAAAGCTCTGCTTCAGTTGTATTGGTGTCAAGGTCAAAAGATTGAGATTCAAAACCGACTTCCTCACAAGCTTTGCGTTTACTGCCAACATAGACTTGAGATGCGGCATCACTGCCCACTAAAATAACTGCAAGTCCTGGTGCGCGAAATCCAGCTTGTCTACGTTGTGTTACTTTTTGTTTTAGTGTGGTGCGAATAGATTGTGCAATGGCTTTACCGTCAATAATTTGAGCAGTCATGGCTATAGAGTTTCCTTTGAGTGACACAGGTGTTGAAGTCAATGGTCGATCGGCCGTTATTCTAGCAGGCGTATTGAAGAGTGTCATTTGCTAGACGTGGAAAATACAGTGAATAAACTATTCGCGCTATGATGCTAATCACGATATTTGCTGCTAAATTCGTCATATAGTAATAAGGGTTAAAAAAATCGTTGACGATAGCTAGGTGACTCGTTAATATGCGCTCCGTTCTCGAGACAACATCGTTATTGTTTATAGATAATTTCTGCCTCGAAAACAAAGCAATATTTTCGGTGATTAGCGCAGCCCGGTAGCGCATCTCGTTTGGGACGAGAGGGTCAGAGGTTCGAATCCTCTATCACCGACCAAATTAATGTTATTTGCTCTTGCAGTGAGTAACGGAACAAGTAAACTTGTTCAGCCAGACAGGATGCAGTATCTAACTGTAACCATGCGCCCGTAGCTCAGTTGGATAGAGCACCCGCCTTCTAAGCGGGTGGTCGCAGGTTCGAATCCTGCCGGGTGTACCATTTCAATGGTGATTGTAGCTCAGTTGGTAGAGTCCCGGATTGTGATTCCGGTTGTCGTGGGTTCGAGCCCCATCAGTCACCCCATTTTCTGATTAAATCAAACTATCGTGTATAACCCTTTTAACGGGTACAGATAAGTTTGATTTGATCACGATAATTATTTTGCTCCTAGTCCTTTCGAGCGTAAGTCAAAAACTCATTTCGCACATTAAACGTGCAAACACGTCAAAATTGAACATAAGTCGGCGTTTTTATCATGTAAATCGACCTTTTCAGGCTCGACTCTGTTAAAAACGGTAGCTATAATGTCGCGTCTTGATAAATATCAAAAATAAGCTACCTGTACCAACAGCGTCTTCAGCATCAATAATATCGCTGTGCTGGGTTTCAGAGCTAAATCCATGGTCAAGAAACGAATATCTAATGGTTGAGTTGTCGACCATTACAAAGAACGTCAGACATATTTCGAGGTAAAACAATGCAAGTTTCTGTTGAAACAACTCAAGGCCTAGAGCGTCGCCTAACTATTTCTGTACCTGCTGAGCAAATCGAGAAATTGGTTAAAGACAATGTATTGCGCGAAGCTAAGCGTGCGCGTCTTCCTGGTTTCCGCCCAGGTAAAGTGCCTATCGGCGAAATCAACAAGCGTTATGGCAAAGCCATTCGTCAAGACATCACTGGTGAAGTGATGCAACGCAACTTTATTGAAGCAATCGTAGCTGAAAAGTTAAATCCTGCAGGTGCACCAGTATTTACTCCTGGTTCAACTGAAGGTGATTCTTTTGAATTCGTTGCAACATTTGAAATCTACCCAGAAGTTGTTCTAACGGGTTTAGATAGCATTGCAGTTGAACAGCCTAAAGCTGAAGTTAATGATGCTGACGTTGATGTTATGATTGAAACATTACGTAAGCAACATGCCACTTTTGCCGCTGTTGAACGTGCAGCAGTTGCTGACGATAAAGTTAAAATGAACTTTATCGGTTCTATTGACGGCGAAGAATTCGAAGGCGGAAAAGCTGATGATTTCGAACTTCAATTAGGCAGCAACCGTATGATCCCTGGTTTTGAAACCGGTATCGTAGGCCATAAAGCAGGTGATGAATTCGAAATCGAAGTGACTTTCCCTGAAGATTACCACGCTGAAAACTTGAAAGGTAAAGCGGCTAAGTTCGTTATTACTTTAACTGAAGTTCAAGCGGCTAATCTGCCAGAAGTGAATGATGAATTTGCTTCATTGTTTGGTATTGCTGAAGGTGGCTTAGATGCACTTAAAGCTGAAATCCGTAAAAACATGACTCGTGAACTAGAGCAAGCGTTAAAAGCGAATGTGAAAGAACAGGTTATTACTGGTTTACTTGCAGCAAACGACATCGCTATTCCTAAAGCGCTTATTGAGGGTGAAGTGAATGTACTTCGTCAACAAGCTATGCAGCGTTTTGGTGGTCAAACTGAAAATATGCCTGAACTTCCGGCTGAACTTTTCACTGAACAAGCTGAACGTCGTGTTAAAATCGGTTTGCTATTAGGCGAAGTGATCAAGACAAACGAACTAAAAGCAGAAGATGATCGTGTTAATACATTGATCGAATCTATGGCTTCAGCGTATGAAGATCCATCTGAAGTTGTTTCATACTACAACTCAAACAAAGAACTCATGCAAAACATGCGCAACGTAGCGCTTGAAGAGCAAGCGGTGGAAGCATTGTTAAAATCATCAAAAGTAACCGTTAAAGACGTCGCTTTTGAAGAATTTATGAACAAGGCTACCGGACGAGCGTAAGCTAAGCTTGACTTAACAAGCCGTTCGCCATTTATAATGGCTCGTATGAGGTTCCTCTCATGCGGGCCATTTTTATTTTAGGGAAATGAATAATGCATAAAGCACCAGAATCAGTACTCAATGCTCTTGTACCTATGGTTGTTGAACAAACAGCTAAAGGTGAACGTTCTTATGATATCTACTCTCGTCTATTAAAAGAGCGAGTCATCTTTTTAGTTGGTCAAGTTGAAGAACACATGGCTAACCTTATTGTTGCTCAATTATTATTCCTTGAGTCAGAAAGCCCAGATAAAGATATTTATTTGTACATTAACTCTCCTGGTGGCTCTGTCACAGCAGGTATGGCTATTTATGACACTATGCAGTTCATTAAGCCTAATGTGAGTACCGTATGTATGGGCCAAGCCGCGAGTATGGGCGCATTCTTGTTAGCCGGTGGCGCTAAAGGTAAACGTCATTGTTTACCGAACTCTCGAGTGATGATCCATCAGCCATTAGGCGGTTTCCAAGGTCAAGCATCCGACATCGCCATTCATGCTCAAGAAATTCTTGGTATTAAGAATAAATTAAACCAAATGTTAGCGGACCATACTGGTCAACCGTTAGAGGTTGTTGAACGTGATACCGACCGTGATAACTTCATGAGTGCTACTCAAGCTGTTGAATATGGTATTGTCGATTCATTACTCACGAGTCGCGGCTAAAACTGGTAGCTGATTTTCTAGATACTTTCAGGTATTCTGTATTGAAAGGCGTTCAGTCATCAATGTGGTTATGATAAGTATCTACAAGCAGAGCTTAGGTTCAACCTAAGTTGTAAACAGAGGTAGAATAATGGGCGATAACAAAAATAACGGTGACAGCGGCAAACTGCTGTACTGCTCTTTTTGCGGAAAAAGTCAGCATGAAGTCAGAAAACTCATTGCTGGTCCATCAGTTTATGTATGTGACGAATGTGTTGATTTATGTAATGACATTATCCGTGAAGAAATCAAAGAGATTTCACCCAAACGTGATGAAGACAAATTGCCGACACCGCATGAATTACGCAAACATCTTGATGACTACGTAATCGGTCAGGATCAGGCTAAGAAAGTGTTAGCCGTAGCGGTATACAATCATTATAAGCGTTTACGTAATGGCGCTATTAAAGATGGCGTTGAACTAGGTAAAAGTAACATTTTACTATTAGGTCCAACCGGTAGCGGTAAAACTTTATTGGCTGAAACGTTAGCTCGCTCACTTAATGTCCCTTTTGCTATGGCAGATGCAACCACATTAACCGAAGCTGGTTATGTGGGTGAAGATGTTGAAAACATCATTCAGAAGCTACTGCAAAAATGTGATTACGACGTTGAGAAAGCGGAACGCGGTATCGTCTATATTGATGAAATTGACAAAATCAGTCGTAAATCTGACAATCCTTCAATTACTCGTGATGTATCGGGTGAAGGTGTTCAGCAAGCGTTGCTTAAGTTAATTGAAGGCACCGTTGCTTCTGTTCCTCCACAGGGCGGACGTAAGCATCCACAACAAGAATTCTTGCAAGTGGATACGTCTAAAATTCTGTTTATCTGTGGTGGTGCGTTTGCTGGACTTGAAAAAGTCATTGAGCAACGTGCACACACCGGAACCGGAATTGGCTTTGGTGCCGAAGTAAAAGGCGAAGCGGATAAAGCGACTATTTCACAAATCCTTAGCCAAGTAGAGCCTGGTGATTTAGTGAAATTTGGTTTAATTCCTGAGTTTATTGGTCGTTTACCTGTTGTTGCTACGCTAACTGAGTTAGATGAAGCTGCATTAGTACAGATTCTGTCTGAGCCAAAGAATGCATTAACTAAACAATATAGTGCATTATTTGAGATGGAAAATGTCGAACTTGAATTCCGTGACGATGCATTACAAGCCATCGCTCAAAAAGCAATGTCACGTAAAACCGGTGCACGTGGGTTACGTTCTATTGTTGAAAGCATCTTGCTCGATACAATGTATGATATTCCGTCGACACAAGGCGTGATTAAAGCCGTTGTTGATGAATCAGTAGTGAAAGGCGAGTCAGCCCCTATTTTGATTTATGAAAACACTGAGACACAGGCTGCTTCAGGCGAGCAATAATTGCACTGATAGTCAGGAAGTTGAAAAATAAGGAGTCCATTGGGCTCCTTTTTTCGTATTAGCCATTGAAACTGATAACATCACCCCAATATACTCAGTAATAAGTCAATTTCATTAAACGGAATCGAGCCATGACTAAAGAGCGTGAAGCGCATATCGAACTCCCCGTGTTACCACTTAGAGACGTGGTAGTTTACCCGCATATGGTAATTCCGCTATTCGTGGGACGGGAAAAATCTATTCGTTGCCTAGAATCGGCAATGGAACAAGACAAGCAAATTTTATTAGTCGCTCAGCGAGATGCAGATCTTGATGAGCCTACCAAAGACGATATTTTCGATATTGGTACTGTTGCCTCTATTTTACAGTTGCTTAAATTACCAGATGGCACGGTAAAAGTATTAGTTGAAGGTGGCCAGCGTGCCAAAATCAAGCAATACACCCAAGAAGAAGAATTCTTTGCCGCAACAGCTGAATACCTCGAGTCTGAAGAATTAAGTGATAAAGAAGAAGAGGTGTTAGTTCGCAGTGCTATCGGTCAATTTGAAGGCTACATCAAGTTAAATAAAAAAATCCCACCTGAAGTATTAACTTCATTGTCGGGGATTGATGAAGCCGCTCGTTTAGCAGATACCATGGCTGCACATATGCCATTGAAGCTTGAAGACAAACAATCTGTCCTTGAGATGATCAATGTCGGTGAGCGTCTGGAATATTTAATGGCGATGATGGAATCGGAAATTGACTTGCTTCATGTCGAAAAACGAATCCGTACTCGTGTTAAAAAACAGATGGAAAAAAGTCAACGCGAATACTATTTGAATGAGCAAATGAAAGCCATTCAAAAAGAGTTAGGCGATATTGACGAAAGCCACGACGAATTTGAAGTATTGGCGCGTAAGATTGAAGAAGCTGGCATGCCAGTTGAAGCCAAAGAAAAAGCCACTGCTGAGTTAAACAAACTCAAAATGATGTCACCTATGTCAGCTGAAGCCACAGTTGTGCGCAGCTATGTTGACTGGATGACTGCGGTACCTTGGAAGCAGCGCTCAAAAATAAAGCGTGACTTAGCCAAGGCGCAAGAAGTACTCGATACCGATCACCATGGGCTTGAAAAAGTCAAAGAACGTATTCTTGAGTATTTAGCGGTTCAAAGCCGAGTTAAGCAGCTTAAAGGGCCTATTTTGTGTTTAGTCGGACCTCCAGGTGTGGGTAAAACCTCATTGGGCCAGTCGATTGCCAAAGCAACCGGCCGTAAGTATGTTCGTGTTGCTTTAGGCGGCGTACGTGATGAAGCGGAAATTCGTGGTCATCGTCGTACCTACATTGGTTCTATGCCAGGTAAAGTCATTCAAAAGATGGCTAAAGTAGGGGTTAAAAACCCATTATTCTTGCTCGATGAAATCGATAAGATGAGTTCTGATATGCGTGGCGACCCATCGTCAGCGTTATTAGAAGTGCTCGATCCTGAACAGAATGCGACCTTTAACGATCACTATCTTGAAGTTGATTATGACTTATCAGATGTGATGTTCGTTGCTACGTCAAACTCAATGGATATTCCTGGCCCTTTACTTGACCGTATGGAAGTTATCCGTTTATCGGGTTACACCGAAGATGAAAAACTCAATATTGCTAAGAAGCATTTACTGACTAAGCAAATTGAGCGTAACGGCCTTAAAGAAAAAGAAATCAAGGTTGATGACAGCGCTATTTTAGGCATTATTCGCTATTACACTCGTGAAGCGGGTGTGCGTTCATTAGAACGTGAATTGTCGAAGATTTGTCGCAAAGTGGTTAAGCATATCTTGCTTGATAAAACGGTCAAAATGGTTGAAGTTAACCAGGAAAATTTAAAGTCATTCCTTGGTGTGCAACGTTTTGACTTCGGTAAAGCTGAATCGAATAACCAAATCGGTCAAGTAACCGGTCTTGCATGGACTCAAGTTGGTGGCGATTTATTAACAATCGAAGCCACCTCAGTAGCAGGTAAAGGTAAATTAACCTATACCGGTTCGCTGGGTGATGTGATGAAAGAGTCGATTCAAGCGGCAATGACCGTAGTACGTGCTCGTGCTGAAAATCTTGGCATTAACAATGATTTTTATGAAAAACGAGATATTCATGTGCATGTACCAGAAGGTGCGACGCCAAAAGATGGTCCATCTGCGGGTGCGGCAATGTGTACAGCGTTAGTGTCTAGTTTAACCGGTAACCCTGTACGTAGTGATGTAGCTATGACAGGTGAAATTACTCTACGTGGCGAAGTATTGCCTATTGGTGGTTTAAAAGAAAAGCTATTAGCAGCCCATCGCGGTGGAATTAAGCATGTATTAATTCCTCAAGAAAATGAACGCGATCTGGAAGAAATTCCTGCAAATGTGATTGCTGATTTAATCATTCATCCAGTGCGTTGGATAGATGAAGTGTTGAAATTGGCGCTTGAGCGACCAGTTGAAGGCTTTGAAGTGGTTAAAAAATAGCTTGTTAGTTAAAAAATTGCTGTAGAGCATGAAAAAAATGAAAAAAGGGGCTTAACAAAACGCTGACCTGTGGTAGCCTAGGTTTGTGGATAGTCAGACGCACCAAGCCCTTGGGGCATCTGGCGTTGAGCAGTATCCAATTTCATTTTTTGGTTTTCGTACTAAGTTTGGTGTGTTATCAAGCTTATAAAATAAAGCCTCCGCAGACCGCTCTAAACATAGATTTGGTTGCGGCGCGACAATAACATTCAAGGGGATGACATGAACAAATCTGAACTAATCGAGAAAATCGCATCTGGTGCTGATATTTCTAAAGCTGCTGCTGGCCGCGCACTAGATTCTTTTATCGCTGCGGTAACGGAAGGTCTTAAAGATGGCGATAAGATTTCTCTAGTTGGTTTTGGTACATTTGAAGTACGTCAACGTGCTGAACGTACTGGCCGTAACCCACAAACGGGTAAAGAAATTAAAATTGCTGCTGCGAACATTCCAGCGTTCAAAGCTGGCAAAGCGCTAAAAGACGCTGTTAACTAAATAGTTAATAACGTGGCCTTTGTAAGGCATTCGTAATACAAGCACTGCTTAGGCGGTGCTTTTTACGAAAAGCAATATTGTTATGCAAAGCATAATACATATTGGGAGTATTGGGTCATACCCGTGGTAGCGTCTGATAACTCCATATAATTTACAATAAGGCGCATCCACAAGGTGATGCGCCTTTTTATTTTATTAATCGCAACAAGCGAGAATTCAGATGTTAGAAAAAATTCGTGAAGGATCACAGGGGATTGTTGCTAAAACAATTCTAGTACTTGTGATACTTTCTTTTGCTTTTGCCGGTGTGAGCAGTTATTTAGGCTCAAACACGGGTGTACCTGCTGCAGTTGTTAATGGTGACGAAATTGGCGCCAACGAACTTGAACAGGCTTTTCAAAATG
This sequence comes from Shewanella sp. SR44-4, assembly GCF_014163715.1. Classification (NCBI taxonomy): domain Bacteria; kingdom Pseudomonadati; phylum Pseudomonadota; class Gammaproteobacteria; order Alteromonadales; family Shewanellaceae; genus Shewanella; species Shewanella sp. SR44-4. The sequence goes on from NZ_JACJDU010000007.1 coordinate 77,536, forward strand.
AACGCTCGCGTATTGAGCAACAGCTAGGCGAAATGTTTACTGCATTAGCGGCTGACGACTCCTACATGAACGGAATTAAGCAAGGTGTATTGGATCGTTTAATTGCCGATAAGCTCATTGATCAAGCTGCCAACAAGTTGGGCTTACGTGTATCAGATGAGCAAATCAAGAAAGCGATTATCGAAGAGCCTGCATTTCAAACCGACGGTCAATTTGATAACGAACGCTACCTAGCAGTATTGCGTCAACTAGGTTATCAAACCACAAGCTTTAGAAACATGATGCGTGTAGATATGACCCGTCGTCAGTTATTAAATGCGCTTGTTGGTAGTGAGTTTGTGCTGGACGGTGAAGCTAAACAGCTTGCAGAAGTTCAAGGCCAAACCCGTGATATTCGCTACTTAGTCGTCGACTCAACACCGTTTTTATCAACTGTTTCTGTCGCTGATGAAGAAGCTCAAACTTATTACGATGCTAATGTTTCGCAATACATGAGCCCTGAAAAAGTCAGCCTTGAGTATGTTGAATTGAATGTTGCCGACATGGCTAAAAACAGCGAAACCTCTGATGAAGAAGTGAAAACTTATTACCAAGAGAATCAAAAGCAATATCAAACGGCTGAAAAACGTCTTGCTGCGCATATTTTTGTCGCCGCAACTGACGATGACAGCGCAGATAAAGCCAAAGCTGATGCTATTGAAGCCAAGTTAACCGCGGGTGAAGATTTTGCTGAGTTAGCAAAAACTGATTCTGACGATCAGCTTAGTGCTCAACAGGGCGGTAAGTTAGATTGGTTTGAACAAGGCGTAATGGACCCTGCATTTGATGAAGCACTTTTTGGATTACAAAAAGATCAAGTCTCGTCAATTGTGAAAAGTGAATTTGGTTACCACATTATTAAGCTGCTTGATTTACAAGCTAGCCAAGCAACCGCTTTTGAAAACGTTAAAGCGAAAATTGTTGCTCAGCTACAAGAAAAGAAAGCCTTAGATGTGTTTTATAGCTTACAAACTAAGTTGGCTGATACCAGTTACGAAATTCCTGATACTTTAGCTGAAACTGCGCAAGCGGTTAATGCAAAAGTACAATCAACGCAGTTATTCTCGCGTGATGACGTACCGGCTAAATTTAACAATCCTGAATTTATCAAAGCCGCATTTTCTGACCAAGTGTTAGCAAGTGGTTTAAACAGCGATGTGATTGAACTTGCGCCAAACCATGTAGTGGTTATTCGCATGAAAAAACATCAGACAGCTGGCGTTATGGGATTTGCTGAAGTAAAAGCTGGTATTGTTGAACGTTTACAGCAAGATAAAGCGAATGACGGTGCTCGTGACAAAGCTGCGGAATATATGGCACAGTTAAAAGCGGGTAATAACACGCTAACAGGTGCTTCATTGACGACATTAGCTAAACTAGGTCGCTTTAATCAGGATATTGATCAAGCTATCACCAATAAAGCCTTCAAAATTGCCGCTCCTGCTGAAAATAGTGTCACAATTGATACTGCAGCGTTAGCGACAGGTTATGCGGTTATTGTGGTTGATAAAGTCAATAAAGCAGAAGGCATTAATGACAACCTCATCAATACGCTTAAACAACGTATTGCGCCTCAATACAGCGAAGCTGATTATCGAGCAGTGGTTGCCTCACTAAAAGCTGATGCTGAAATTGAGTATCCAGTTGCCGACTAGTTAAGTCGTCGCAACAGATGAAATACAAAAAGACCTAGGCTCACGTCTAGGTCTTTTTGTTTATAAGGTGCTTAAGGCATGAAAACTATCTCAAATATACAACCTAGTGAATTGTTTGGGTTATCAAATTACAGTGATGACTTATTCGAATCGATCAAGGGCGTTGCTTTACAGTTCAAACATATTACTTTTGAACGCTGTCATTTTACCCAATGTGATTTTAGTCAAACTGATTTCTATCATTGCCATTTTATTGAGTGTGTTTTTAGTCAATGTAATTTAAGCGTAATGTCAGTTGTTGCTACAGAGTTTGATGATGTGACTTTTAGCGACAGTAAAGCCATAGGTATTGATTGGACTAAAGCTCAGTGGCCACAGTTTATGGCTCAAACCACAATTAAGTTTGAACGATGTTTGCTCGATGGCAGTAATTTTTATGCGCTGCATTTACCCGAGTTTTCACTTGTTGATTGCCGCGCTCATGATGTCGACTTTAGAGAAGCTAATTTAAACAAAGCAGATTTGCGTATGACCGATTTTAATTTAAGCCAATTTAGTCATACAAATTTAACGAAGGCGAATTTTACCGATGCGTTGAATTACCAAATTGATATTACTGCTAATAACGTTAAGCAAGCCAAATTCAGTCGGTTCGAAGCCTTAAGTTTACTAGAAGGTTTAGATATTCAATTAGTCGACTAGTGTACATTGCCACATTGTTAGCACAAAATTGTGTTTTATTGCATGTGTTTAAATAACCCGTTAATTTATATTAGTTATGATAAATAATTGGCTGTAATAATTTAATCCATAAGGAGAGGGCATGAGCCACAGACTTGATCAGGCATTTGAACGTGCATTAGCCTATTTAGATCAACACTTAAATGAGCCTTTTGATCGACAAGTGTTGGCCGATATTGCCCACATCCCGTTATGTCATTTCGACCCATTATTTACTGCGCTGTACCATATGTCTATTGACGCTTATGTTGAATTGCTCAAAAGCCTAGAAGCTGCCCATTTATTAGGTTTTGGCAAGCAAGTTTCTCTGGCCACAATAGCGGCTAAATTAGCGTATCGTAACGAACAGCACTTTATCGAATCGTTTACTCGCAGTATAGGTCAAAGCCCTGAATCGTTTCAGCAAGCACCTGATTGGGGCAATTTTTTTGCGAAGCAACAACCGCTTAAATCATTTCGAGTAGATGCTAATCAGCAAGATAAGCAATCTTACTCTGTTGATATTGTATCGTTTGATGCGCAGGCATTAGCGGTGATGGAACATCATGGTGATCCGGCTTTATTACCTCAAACCATTGCGAGATTTATTGAATGGCGTCGACAGTTTGGCTTATTTCCTACAAGTTGCAGAACCTTTAACCTGCTTTACTCAACCCCTGAGTTATCTGTTAAAATGCAATATCGAATTGATCTTGGTGTATCGTTAAATGCCGAGACACAAGCTATAGTGTCTGAGTCGAGTCAGATTAAGCTCAAATCAATCCCTCAGGGACGATGTGCGATGATTAAATACAGTGGTGATGACAATGGTCTAACAGCGGCAATAGATTACCTGTATCGCGATTGGGTTAATGCAAATGATATTACACTACGAAATTACCCGGTATATTTAGAACGACTCGATATTGGCAGAACTGCCTCCGTTGAACAACAATCCGGATCACCACTCGATGCGCAACAGGTATTAATTTGTTTACCGATTGTTTAATGACAAACTGAAAAGTTAGGATGTGGACAGTAATCGGTTATTTTTTATCGTGATAAGACGCTACTGCGGTATTCATCTAGATGAAACGTAAGTGCTTTAAACCCTTATATATTGAGTGTTATGGCCTTATGTGTTTCATCATTTCAGCACAAATCCATACCATATAATTTGCCCAAGCATATCCAAAAACTGAAAACATCACTGCAACTGGGGCTAAGTGACGATTAAAAGCCATAGCGACAACCGGCGAAGATGCAGCGCCACCAATACAGCATTGGCTGCTTATCGCCATGTAAGCCACTGGCGCTTTCATCAGCACACCAGCAATAATCACCAATAGTGCATGTATTGTTAACCAAACAAACCCTATTGCAAAGTATATAGGGAAATCATTAATCATGGTTAAGTCCATTTTTAACCCCATGGTAGCAATAAGGAAATACAATAATACCGTAGATATTTTAGAAGCACCCAGTTGTTCCAAATGTCTTATTTTTGTATATGACAAACCAATGCTGGTGCTGGTGACTATTATCACTATCCAAAAAAAATGCGAGGTACAACTCCATTTCCCTGACTCTGGATAATGCAGGCTGAAAAAAGGGACTAACTCGTCAGCCCCCCAATGGGCTAAGCCTGTCACACCAAAAGCAACAGCAAAAATAAAGATATAACCTTTAAGACTGGGTAATGATGTTGGTTTTGTATTACGTAAATGGATCCCATCGACCAATAAACGGATACCATTTACATCAGCGCCTATTTTGTTATCTATTTTTTCAGCATGGGGAGCACACATGAGCAAAAATGCCATCCAAAGTGCTGAGAACACTACATTAACCGATATCATTATGGCGAACACATCATCTTCAACATTGTAGATTTCTTTCATGGCAAATTGGTTTGCAGTCCCGCCAACCCAATTACCTGCTAATGTTGCCATTGCTCGCCAAGTCGAGCCATTACCATCCCAGTTAAGCTGCTCGGGCGAAATGATTGAAAAGAGATATAAAGCCAGTGGTGCACCTAAAATAATCCCCAAAGTACCGATGAAGAATAAAATGATGATCTTAGGGCCGAGTAATAACATTGATTTAATATCAACACTGATAATCAATAATGTTAAACAAGCTGGCATAATATAACGAGAGGCAATGACATTGAGCTGGCTATTTGCCATATCGATAATATGAAAAGTGTTAAATATAGAGGGCACTACATAGCACATCACCATAACAGGTACAAAGTGATATAGGATTTTCCATGGTCTACTTGGTAATTCACTCGTATAGAAAATTAACCCTAAGGTAAGAGCTAATAATCCTAAAATAACAGGATCTTGATCAATCAACTGGTTATTCTCATGTGCTGCCTAATGTCATAAATCAATATTGCTGAAGATCTAAAATGCTTGAAGAACTAAACGAGTTAATCGTTTTCATTTAGCAGTGTAGCCGGCCGGCTAAATTCTAAAAACTCACGCGCGAGCGAACTGAGTGGATTATCGTTTCGGTATATTGCCCAGTAACGACGTGAATAATCCCAGTCTGTTAGTAATAATTCGACTAACTCTCCTCGTGCCACTTCCTCTTCTACCGCTAACAAAGGCAATACACTAATGCCTATTCCAGTACCAACGGCTCTTTTAATTGCGCCCATAGTGTTCATGGATAACTCTTGCTTAATATTTACATGTGCACTTTTTAGTAATTGAGTATTGCGGATTCTCGATACCGAAATCGTTTCATCCATTACCCAAAGTTGTTCAGATAACAACTCGGGAGTAATCATTTCTGTTACTAGTGGGTTGTCTTTGCCAGTAATAATACACAATCGGTCTTGTAACCAAGGTTCATGTAATAGATTCTTATGTCCAGGTTTTGCATCGACAAAGCCGAGATCAAGTTCTTTTTCAGCCACCATTTTCTCAATGCTGAGGCTGTTGTTAATAAATAGTTTGATATCAACAGAAGGGTGTTGTTGTTTAAATAATGGAATTTTGCGAGATAAAACATAGTTGCCCGCTGTTTTACTGCAACCCACTTTTATACTGCCTCTAATGGGGCTACCTTGAGAAAAAACATGTTCTAATTCCATGCCTTTAGACAGCATCTCATTGGCATAAGGTAATATGACAGCGCCATTATCATTAATGGTAAGCCCTGTGCTACTTCTTTCAAAAAGGCGACTGCCAAGCGAATCTTCTAAATCACGTAGGGCCATGCTCACCGCTGGCACTGACATATGTAGTTCTATCGCTGCTTTTGAAATTTGGCCGCAGGTATGAATCGCTTTAAAAATAGATAATTGTTTTAAGGTTATTCGCATAAGTAGATCAACGATGGCTGTTTTATAGAGTATATCGTGCCAAAAGGAAGCCAGCACAAAAGGGTAAGTCTAAATGTTAAAAACGTTAACAAGCGCAACTTTTATCTATATGTTTAACCAGACAAAAGCCAAGTTAGTGTATTGATAACAGCTAACTTGGCTTGGCAGTTGTTGCTTTATACTGTTTGTATAAAGTATTTTTAGAAGTTAAATCTTATGCCGACAGTTGCAATATTATCGTCTTCAAGATCGATAACGACACCTGAGTTAGCGATTTGATATTCGCCGTCATACATAGCGTAATGTGCTTGAAGCATGGTTGATTTTGATAACTGGTAATCAGCACCGAAAACAAGTGAGGTAATGTCAACGTCAGTGGCTTGATTGTAATCACCAGATGATGCTACCGCTGAATTGTATTTGAGGAACTTACCAAAGCCTGCTTCATCCTTACCGTATTCAACTTTTAAGTTTACGCCATTTAAATCATAGTTAACGGCGACAAAATAAGAATTTCCTTCTTTATCATCATAACTTTGGCTTTCAGAATGTTGATAAAGACCACCCACTTCAAATTTGCCCATTTTGATTTGGCCAACACCACGATAGGCATCAACACCACCAATTGTGTTGTATGCGCCTGCTATATAATAACGAGTGTTTTTCAATTTCTTATCACCGGCAACAACAGACAACGCATATTGTGTTTCATCATTACCTTCATAGTTGTCATCCATTAGGTAAGTACCATTAACAGTAAATAAACCGGCAATGGTGGGTGAATAATATGTAATACCGTCTGCTTTTCTGTCTTGACCGGCAATCATACGGTTATAAGCAGCGTTGGTAAGATCAAACGCTTCAACATCCCCTTTAGATGATTTCATGACGGTATCGTTACGACCAACTAACAGAGTACCAGCATCAGACGATACCCCTAAATAGGTACTTCTTGCGCTAAAAAGTTCATCGTCACCTTCGTTTGTTGCCCCATTTACCTGTACTTCCATTTGATAAACTAGTTGAAAATCATCATTGATTTTCTCGCTCCCTTTAACGCCAATTCGACTAAAGTTGTTCTCAAGTACCGTGCCTTCTTTTTTATTTTGGGTGGTGAAACCGTGCTCTGAATTAGTTAATGTGATATCTAAACGGCCATAAGCAGTGGGTGAATCAGCTAATGCATTGAGTGATGTTACCGATAATGCAGAAAGTAATACTATGGAAACTAAGTTTTTATTTGTGTTCATGATCATCTCTTCTCATTAATTATTATTACCTAAATTAGTTGCTTTCTGTATTGGGGTGAAAGCATAAATTAATGTTAATGATTAACTGACAGACGAATATTAACGTGGGTCACAGCACTCAAGTTTTTAGAGCGTTTTAAGAAAGTCTGAATAGGGTTTCACTATAACTTAACCAAAAGACAAGTTTGATATATGTCTAAGTTTTACTATCTCTTTATGAGTAACCTTTCGCTTAACAAAAGTAAGTCAATATTCAAATAAGAAAGGAATGAACAAATGAAACTAAAATATCTGGTATCAGCGATGGCATTAGTGTTGCTCTCTTCTGGTACTGCAATGGCTAAAACTCCTGACATGGGTTCATTCCATGCTGACATGGGTAGTTGCCAGTCTTGTCACACCGATCCTATTAAAGTGAGTGATAGTGAAACTCATGAAAATGCTCAGTGTAAATCATGTCACGGAGATTACGCTGAACTGGCTAATGACAAATTGCAATTTGATCCACATGCTTCACATTTAGGTGATATTAACTGTACTAGTTGCCATAAAGGCCATGAAGCACCTCAATTTTACTGTAATGAATGTCATTCATTTGATATCAAGCCAATGCCATTTTCTGATGCCAAGAAGAAAAAACCTTGGGACAACGGATGGAATCAAGAAAAAATCCAAAAAGCGATTGCTGCTGGTCCACGCGAAACAACACAAGTATTAGTTGTGGGTGCGGGTAGCGCAGGTTTCAATGCTTCTTTATCTGCTAAAAAAGCGGGTGCCAATGTTATTTTGGTAGAAAAAGCGCCATTCAGTGGTGGTAATTCTATGATTTCAGCTGGTGGTATTAATGCTGTTGGGACTCCTCAACAAGCCGCTCATGGTGTTGATGATAAAGTTGAATGGTTTATCGAAGATACGATGAAAGGCGGGCGTCAGAAAAATGATATTAAATTAGTGACAATTCTTGCTGAAGAGTCAGCTAGTGCCGTTAAATGGTTAGAAGACTTAGGCGCGAACTTAGAAGACTTAAAACGCTCCGGTGGTGCTCGTGTTGACCGAACCCACCGTCCACATGGTGGTAAAAGCTCTGGTCCAGAAATTATTGATACTTTACGCCAAGCGGCTAAAGATCAGGGCATTGATACTCGCCTAAACTCTCGGGTTGTGAAACTTGTTATCAATGATGAACGCAATGTTGTCGGTGCGGTTGTTCATGGTAAACATACTGGCTATTACATGATTGGTGCTAAATCAGTTGTGTTAGCAACAGGTGGTTACGGCATGAATAAAGAAATGATTGCTTATTACCGTCCAACAATGAAAGACATGACCAGCTCAAACAACATTACAGCCACTGGTGATGGTGTGTTGATGGCAAAAGATATTGGCGCTAGCATGACAGATATCGATTGGGTTCAAGCTCACCCAACCATAGGTAAAGACAGTCGTATTCTGATTTCAGAAACGGTACGTGGTGTGGGCGCTGTGATGGTGAACAAAGATGGTAACCGTTTTGTTAGCGAGTTAACAACTCGTGATAAAGCATCTGATGCCATCTTAAAACAACCAGGTAAGTTTGCTTGGATTATTTTTGATAACCAGTTATACAAAAAAGCCAAAATGGTACGCGGCTACGACCATTTAGAAATGCTTTATAAAGGCGATACTATTGAACAGTTAGCTAAGAGCACAGGTATGAAAGTCGCTGATTTAGCGAAAACAGTATCTGACTACAATGGTTATGTCAAAACAGGTGAAGACACTGCGTTTGGTCGTAAGGATATGCCATTAAATATGACACAAAGCCCTTATTACGCTGTAAAAGTAGCTCCAGGTATACATCACACTATGGGCGGAGTTGCTATTGACACTGATGCTTCAGTGCTTGATCTTCAAAGTAAGCCAATTGTTGGTTTGTTTGCTGCAGGTGAAGTTACTGGTGGTGTACATGGGTTTAACCGTTTAGGTGGTAATGCGATAGCTGATACTGTGGTATTTGGTCGAATTGCAGGAGATAACGCCGCCAAACATGCTCTAGAGACAAAATAGTTTAACTACATCTTTTTATCCCTTGCGTTACTTTTGGGTTAAGCCATATGGCTTAACCCTTTTTTTACGCCAAATTTGTACCAGTAGTGACAGTGAGTATCGCAATTATAATCACTATAATGGCAATAACATTAGCTATGATAATAACGCAATAAAAAAGCCGTAATGCTGGGCATTACGGCTTTTACTTGTGTAACTTAGCTTATTGTTTTCTAAAGTTTAAGCTCAGGTTCAATTGTTATAATTCAATTACATCAAATGTCACATTAGGATTCACGTCTGCTTCATAATCGATACCATCAATACCAAAACCGAACAGCTTTAAAAACTCTTGTTTGTATTCATCATAGTCAGTGAGTTCGCTTAAATTTTCTGTGGTCACTAACGGCCATAAATCACGACAATGCTGCTGGATTTCTTCGCGAAGTTCCCAGTCATCAAGGCGTAAGCGATTTTCGCCATCAACAGCTGGTGCTTGGCCATCAACACGGTATAGGCGTTCACTGAATAAACGGTATATTTGTTCAATACAGTCTTCATGTAAGCCTTCTTGGCGCATTTTCTTAAATACCATGGCGATGTAAAGTGGCATTACTGGAATTGCTGAGCTCGCTTGAGTCACTACACTTTTTAACACTGCAACGTTAGCTGAGCCACCAGTAGCTGATAATTTGCTATCAAGGGCGTGAGCTGCACGATCTAAATCCATTTTGGCTTTGCCTAAAGCGCCATGCCAATAAATAGGCCAAGTCAATTCGGTACCAATGTAACTATAAGCAACCGTTTTGCAATTGTCAGCTAATACGCCAGCGTCGCTTAGCGCACTCATCCATAATTCCCAATCTTGGCCGCCCATTACAGTGACGGTATCAGCAATTTCTTGCTCAGTCGCAGGCTCTACCGAAGTGTCGATAATGGTGTTTTTATTGGTATCAACAGCCGTGGCAGTATACGTTTGGCCAATTGGCTTAAGTGATGAACGGATAACTTCACCGGTGTCAGGCATTTTACGTACTGGAGAAGCCAGTGAGTAAACCACCATGTCGATTTGACCTAAATCTTGCTTGATAAGCTCAATCACCTGTTGCTTTGCTTGATGGCTGAATGCATCACAGTTAATGCTTTTTGAATACAAGCCTTCTGCTTTAGCAAACTTATCAAATGCCGCGGTGTTGTACCAACCCGCTGTACCGGGTTTGGTTTCAGAGCTTGGTTTTTCGAAAAACACACCAATAGTGGCAGCGTCGCTACCAAATGCTGAGGTGATACGAGATGAAAGGCCATAGCCACTTGAAGAACCGACCACTAATACTTTTTTAGGCCCATTAGCAATTTTGCCTTTGGCCTTAATGAGTTGGATTTGTTCTTTAACGTTGGCTTCACAACCTACTGGATGAGTAGTGGTACAAATAAAGCCCCGAATTTTAGGTTTAATAATCATATTTAAGCTTCTTCCTTTAACATTGGCTCTAGGATAAATAGTTCGACGGCCAAATGGCACTGATTTTTTCTAAAACGCCCTCAAAACCACAGTGGTTGGAGCAGTTTAGCGCTTTTGCATAAATTGACTTTGTTCTTGAATGAGTCGTTGGGTGTATTCATGTTGTGGTGAAGTAAATAAGGCCTCAGTAGTTGATTTCTCGACCATATGACCATTTTGCAACACCATAATTTTATCGCTTACATGACGAATAATATTCAGATTATGTGATACAAAAATATACGATAATCCCATCTCTTTTTGCAGCTTTAATAGCAAATTAATAATCTGAGACCGGACCGATAAATCTAAAGCCGTTAGTGCTTCATCTGCAATAATAATTTTAGGGTTAAGCATTAAGGCACGTGCAACAGCGACACGCTGTTTTTGGCCTTCGGAAATCATGTGTGGATAAAACTCTGCGTGTTCAGGTAATAAGCCGACTTTTCTTAAGGTTTCAATCACCAATGTTTTTCGTTCAGTTGAACTTAATTGGGTATTAAACCGTAACGGTTCTTTAAGTAAGTTACCAATCGATAAACGTGGATTAAGCGAGGTTGTCGGATCTTGGAAAATCATCCGGATCAACCGACACCGTTGTTTTAAATTACGTGTTTCTAAAGCTTCACCTTCAAAAAATATGTCGCCGCCACTGCGTTGTTCAGCACCCACTAGAATTCGGGCGAGGGTACTTTTACCCGAGCCGACCGACCCCACAATAGCCAAGGTTTCACCACGACCGAGTTCAAATGAAACCGGAGAGAGAGCCTGATAATATTGAGGTTTAAAATGCTTATAACCGGTTAAGTATTGTTTACTTAAGTCGGTTACTTTAAGCAATGGCATCGTCATCTTCTTGCTCACTTTTATAAGGGAAATGGCAGGCAAAATAGCGGTCTTTAATATGTTCAAGATTAGGCTGTTTTACACATTGGCGTTGGGCTTCTGGGCAACGTGGACCAAGCCGACAACCGGCAGGTAAATGCTGCATCGACGGCGAAGAGCCTTGCAGTGTGGGTAAGTTAGCTTTATGACGCATTTTTTCAGTATGGTCAGGTAGATTTTTTAATAATGCCCGTGTGTAAGGATGATAAGGCATTGCTACCATTTCGCTAACAGGGCCTGATTCCATAACTTGACCACTGTACAAAATCGTTAAGTTATCACACCAGTGCACCATGGTTTCTAGCTCATGGCTAACCAATAAAATAGACACGTTTTGCAGTTGATTGAGTTGCGACAATAGTCTGAAAATTTGCGCTTGGGTGTTGAGCTCCATTGAGTTGGTTGGCTCATCGGCAATCAGCAATTTAGGATGATTCGCCACAGCCATCGCAATCATCACTTTTTGGCATTCGCCCTCAGACAATTCCCATGGATAGCACTTCATCAGTTGTTTTGGTTTTTTTATACCGACTTTGTGGAGCCATTTCTGCGCGTTTAAATAGGTCGCCTTTCCACGTCGCCAAAAAGGAATATTTTTGTTGGGTACCATAGCTTCAATCAATTGACTGCCAATGGTTTTAACCGGATCTAAACTGCCAGAAGGGTCTTGGAAAATCATCGCCATTTCACTGCCCATCAGGCAGCGTCGTTGCTTGGAACTCATTTCTAATAAGTTTTTTCCATCCCACATCATACGGTCAGCAATAATATGCCAATTAGGACCTAGTACGCCTAGAATCGCTTTGGCCAATAAACTGCGCCCAGAGCCAGATTCGCCAACAAGTCCATGGATTTCACCTGGATTAATAGTCAAACTGACTTTTTCGAGCACTTTCACAGTGCCCTCAGGTGTATCTAATTCAATGGTGAGATTACGAATATCGAGTAAAGGCATAGGTTAATTTCTTATCGGTGCAAGCGCAGAACGTAAACCATCGCCGACTAAGTTGACCGATAATACAGTAAACAAAATCGCGACACCTGGGATAGTAACGGTCCAAGGCGCAAGCAGTAAATTATCAAGCCCTTGTGCGACCATTGCACCCCATTCTGGACTCGGTGCTTGTGCACCAAGGTTTAAAAAACCGAGAGCGGCAATATCGAGTATTGCGGCAGATATTGCCATAGTGACCTGAATAATCACCACATCCCATACATTGGGCATGATGACATACCAAAAAACTTGTAACGAGTTGGCACCGTCTAATTTGGCTGCGGTAACATACTCTTTTTGAAGCTCTTCATGAACCGCTAGATGGATAGCACGCACAAATTGTGGAACCATCGCAATCCCAACGCCCCAAAACACATTATTAAGCCCAGGTCCCATGACAGCAACCACTAGAATAGCCATTAATAACGATGGGATAGACAGTAATGCATCGAGCAAGTGGCTTAACACACTCGACTTTATGCCGTGCATCATTCCTGAAAGAGAACCAATAATAAAACCAAATATCAGCGATGCAGTAACAATTAATAATGACATGCCAAAGGTTAATTGTACGCCGTGTAAGATTCGACTAAAAATATCTCGTCCTAGATCGTCGGTTCCAAGGAAGTGTTCTACAGTACCAGCTGGATCCCATGATGGCGGTAAAAGTAATACTTGTTGGTCTTGCATCTCTGCTGAATAAGGCGCTATAAACGGGGCGAAAATAGTTAATATTAATAAAAAAATCACTGCCCATAGACCGATCACCGCAAATGGGTTAGCAGAAAATGTTTGCCACATTCGCCACATAGGCGAGGCTATATGGTCTTCTTGGTATATTTTAATTCGAGGCATACAATTCCTTTCTGCTCATTGGATTGATTGCGGTATGCAGTAAATCAATCAAAATGCTTAAGAAAATAATTAATAATGAAACAGATAAGATACCCGCTTGAATAACAGTATAGTCACGCTGATAAATGCCCGACACTAACCAACTGCCAACCCCTGGCCACGAAAATATCACTTCAACCACAATGCCATAGCTGGCAAATGATCCCAGCATTAAACCAATACTTTTTATTACCGGAATTAAGGCATTGGGCAAAACATGACGGAGTAGAATTTTAGCCGTGTGTAAACCGCGAGCTTCAGCGGCGCGGATATAGGTTTGATTCATCACATTTAAAATGGCTTGCCGGGTGATCCTCACTACCAAGGTAAAAGGAAGTACCGCTAAAGTGACCGCCGGTAAAATCAAGTGTAATAAAGCATCATGAAACGCCGGAATGCGATAACTAGAATCGGATAATAAAGTGTCGACCAGCATAAAACCTGTCACAGGTTCAATTTCATAAAGTAAATTGATTTGGCCTGAAATAGGCAGCCAGCCGAGATTCACCCCAAACCACATAGATAAGGTCAAGCCGAGCCAAAATACCGGAATAGAATAGCCTGTTAAGGTGATGGCTAAAATACTGCGTTGCAGTGCTTTGTTATTACCTAATGCGGCTAGCACGCCAATGGGCACGCCAAAAAACACGGCAATAAAACCAGAAAATAATGATAATTCAAAAGACGCAGGTAGTACTGCTTCAAGCTCCTCCAATACCTCTTGCTGTGAGTTACTGGAAATACCAAAGTTACCCGATAAGCGCTGGCGCAAGTAGGCGGTAAACTGCAGTAATTGGTTATCATTTAGTTGATAGTCTTGCTCTATTTGCTGTTGTTGTTCAAGCGTGGGATATTGAACCCCAGACAGAGAATATGCTTTACTGACAGGAAACTGTCCTGATGCCATAAAGAGTACGGCCACCATGACTAGCGACGTGGCCATAAACAGGGTTATGCGACTAAAAAGATAACGCCACATTTATTCAGTTCCCTCTATTGCTTGAGTTGTTTTGGCGAAGGAAATACCGCCATAAGGCCTAATTTGCATGGCGGTAATATTGCTCTTTTTCAACACCACTTTTTTGGCATGTGCGATTGTTACTAGCGGAACTTGATCGCTAATAATGGCTTCTGCGGATTGATAAAATGCTTTGCGTTCAGGTTGAGTCGATACGCTCTGAGCTTGGGTTAACAGATGTTCAAAGTCTTTGTTGCACCAACGAGAGCGATTATTATTAGAAGCTAATGCGGCGCAGCTTAATAGTGGAGTGAAAAAGTTATCAGGATCGCTATTATCCGCATTCCAACCAATAAGCACTGAATCATAATTGGAACTGGCTAACTTCTGAGTGAATACACTCCAATCATAGCTAATGATATTCAGTTTTACGCCAATACGGGCTAGATCGGCTTGAATGAGCTCCGCTGTTTTCAATGCACTCGGATTATAAATTCGCGCCACTGGCATGGCCCACACATTAATGGATAAGTTAGATACACCTGCTTGGTGCAGTAATACTTTGGCTTTTTCAGGGTTATATTCATTTGGAGATAAGTTTTTGCTGTAAGCCCAAGATGCCGGAGGTAAAACGCCTGTCGCTTCGACAGCGGTATCGTTATATACCACGTCTAGAATATTATTTTTATCGATAGCATGCGCAAGTGCGCGTCTTACACGAACATCATCTAATGGCGGTTTTTGAGTGTTAAAGGCCCAAAATGCGACGTTCAATCCAGGTTTTGCATCGATAATAATATCTTTATGTTGGTCAAGCACTGCCAGTTCACCAGCTTTAGGTAATGCTGAAACGCTGCAGTCTCCGGTAATTAATTTAGCAATACGTGCAGTGCTTCTGGGGGTGATATCAAACACTAATTGATCAAGCTCGACCTTAGGGCCCCAATAAACTGGATTCTTTTTGTAGCGAATATATTCATTTTTCACATACTGGCTAAGCTGAAAAGGTCCTGTGCCTACCGCGTAATAATCGATATCTTCAGGTGTGCCTTGCGCTAACAGTTGATAACCATATTCTGCCGACAACACTACGGCAAAGTCAGTGGCCAAATTAGATAAAAAAGAAGCGTCTTTCCGAGTTAAATGAAACATAACCTGGTAGTCGTTTACTTTTTCAATGTAGCCAATTAAATCAGCAAAACCAATGCTTTGAAAAAATGGATAACCGGTTCTACTGACTAAGTGATAGGGATGCAGTGGATCAATAATCCGATTAAACGAAAACAACACATCATCTGCATTAAAGTCTCTTGCTGGAGTAAAATTGCGGGTCTTATGAAAACTCACATGTTGACGTAAAGTAAATAGATAATTTAAACCATCATCGGACACCTGCCATGATGTCGCCAAACCAGGTGTGATTTCGGCTTTTTCTTGGCTGTAATTGACGAGTCTACTGTAAATTTGATGTGAAGTTGCATCAATAGTGGTGCCTGATGTAACAAGCTGAGGGTTAAAGCTTTCAGGGTTACCTTCACTGCAATACACAAGGCCAGAAGGCAATTGCACTTGTCCGCATGCAGCCAGCATGATGCTGGAGAGACATAAAGACATCTGCTGATACCAGCGTTTTACTATAACAGGCATAGTGTGATCATTTTTTATCGACTTTGAGTGGGTATTTTAACAGTGTTCATTGCATTGGGGCAATGAGCATATCCAAGCTTGATTCAGCTCTTGTCGAGTAAATTGTACTTTTTCAAAATACCTCGAAGCTGATGGTAGCTTAAGCCCAACAAATCGGCGGTTTTTTTCTGATTATATTGGCCTTCAGCTAATGCTCGTTGCAATAGTTCTATTTCGCTGTTTTCGGTGTATTCTTTAAAATCTATCGGGAATTCGATGCTATTAAGCACCACAGATGTTTCCGTTTTAATATTTAACTCAGCCGATTCCGTCACTGGTGTTGGTGCATGTTCTATTTGATTTAATTGACGTTCGCGGGTTTTGACGCGATTTACAGGACGATAGGGAGATGCAAAAGGATCTAAAATAATATGATCAATCTCTTGGCCATCAGCGCCTTCACGGTAAACACTTCGCTCGACGACATTCTTTAATTCCCGGATATTTCCTGGCCAGCTGTGCATCATTAATTGTTCTACCGCCAACGGACTAAAACCACTAAAATATTCCAGTGATAGTTGCCTTGCCATGCTAATAGCAAAATGTTCGGCCAATGGCATAATGTCTTCGGTTCTATGTCTTAATGGTGGCAAGGTGATCACATCAAAGGCTAAACGATCGAGTAAGTCCGCTCGGAATTCACCATTGTCAGCCAAGGTAGGTAAATCTTCATTGGCGGCACAAATCAGTCGCACATCAGATTGAACCGTTTTACTGCCACCGACTCGTTCAAATTCACCATATTCGATGACACGTAACAACTTTTCTTGGATTAATCCAGAAGTGTTGGCTAATTCATCTAAAAACAGTGTTCCGCCATCGGCGCGTTCAAAACGGCCTTCGTGTCGTCCTTTCGCACCCGTAAATGCACCAGATTCATGGCCAAAGAGTTCACTTTCGAGTAAGTTTTCACTTAATGAAGAACAATTGAGTTTAATAAAGCTTTGATCCCAACGAGGGGATAAGTAATGTAGTCGTTCGGCAATTAATTCTTTACCCGTACCGCGTTCACCAATAATGAGCACCGGCTTAGATAATGGCGCGACTTTAGACACATGTTCTAATACTTCAAGCAGTGCATTAGATTGGCCGATGAGATTGTCTTGCTGGAATTGTTTGCTCACAGTTAGCTTACTCGCAAAATTGTTAGTGAATTAGACTAATAATTGGTGAAAATCATAATAAATGGCTTGAGTGTTAAAAGAAAGCAAAAGTTAAATATTTGTTTAAGTATATGATGTTGTTGCATTTGTAAATGTTGGCACGTAATGTGTAATACCAACTGCGACATCCACGTTAATTTTGAGGAACACATTATGGGAATTTTCTCTCGCTTCGCAGATATCGTTAATTCAAATATCAGCGCAATACTTGATAAAGCCGAAGATCCAGAAAAAATGGTCCGTCTTATCATTCAAGAAATGGAAGACACACTTGTTGAAGTACGTTCAACCTCCGCTAAAGTATTGGCAGAGAAAAAAGAATTACTTCGCCGGATTGCTCGTGTTCAAGAGCAAGTTCAAGATTGGCAGAATAAAGCTGAGTTAGCGTTATCCAAAGATCGTGAAGACTTAGCCAAAGCCGCGTTGAGTGAAAAGCAAAAAACGGTTGGTTTATTGCAAACACTTGAGATGGAACTGCAAGTTGTTGAAGAGCATGTCGCTCGTTTAAAAGATGAAATCGCTCAACTTCAAGAAAAATTGAATGATGCTCGTGCTCGTCAAAAAACCATCATTATGCGTAAGCAAACTGCCACTTCACGTTTAGAAGTCAAAAAGCAGCTTGATTCAAGCAAAATCGATGATGCAATGATGAAGTTTGAACAATACGAGCGCCGAGTTGAAGGACTTGAGGCACAAGTAGAATCATATGATTTAGGTAAAAAGAACGTTCTAGCTGACGAGTTTGCAGCATTAGAAGCAGAAGATTCTGTCAATGATGAATTAGCAGCATTAAAAGCAAAAATGAGTGCGAAAGCACAACCTAAATCTAAAGCGTAAATTTATTCAGAGGTGAGTTATGGATATGGATCTTCTTATTGCACCAATTATCATCTTTATGGTTGTTGTGGCACCTATCTGGTTGGTTCTTCATTATCGCAGTAAGCGACAAGTGAGCCAGGGGCTCACCGAGGAAGAATTTAACCAGCTTAATGGTCTCATTGCGAAAGCTGAAAAAATGAGCGGTCGCATTGAAACATTAGAAGCGATTTTAGATACTGAATCACCAGAATGGAGAGCAAAACATGGTCCCATCTAATGGTCGTACTCTATACCGCAACCCAAAAAATGGTAAAGTGGCTGGGGTGTGTTCAGGTATTGCAGATTACTTTAACTTTGAAACATGGCTAGTGCGAGTCATTGCTGTGTCGATATTCTTACTCGGTGGAACAGGGATTGTGTTTGTTGTTTATATTGCCTTATGGATGATATTAGACATCAAACCACAAAACTTAGACAACAAAGAAAATCACAAAGATATTGAAATTAAAAAGAAAATTTGGCAAGCAGGTGAACCTGCAAAGCAAGCATTGTTTGATGTTAATCGTCAATTTAACGGATTAGAACTCCGTTTAAGACGACTCGAAGAACATGTCACCTCAGACAACTTTGATCTTAAACGCCAAATCAATAGTCTTTAATCCTTCTAATGGGCGGTTATCCGCCCGTGTTTTTTGGGGAGCCATCAGCCATCATGAGATTTTTAGATCGTTCCTTGTTTAAAGTCAGCCAAACCGCTCAGTCTATTGTTAACCGCAGTACCGATCGTCATGTCAGATTAGCCGTCACTGGGTTATCCGGTGCAGGTAAAACCGCTTTTATTAGTGGCTTAGTAAATCAGTTATTGCATGCAGGAAAAGGCGCCAAGCACAATCCTTTACCATTATGGCAAGTGGCACGCGAAGGTCGGTTAATTGCTGTCAATCGCGCTATGCAACCTGATTTAGACATTGCCAGTTTTGATTATCAAGGTGCAATGAATGCATTATGTTCGTCGCCTCCTTATTGGCCTGCTTCAACCAAAAACATTACCGAATTACGTTTAGCCATTAAGTATCAGCCTCAACAAGGTTTGTTAGCTAAATTAACAGATACCGCAACCTTGTACGTAGATATTGTTGATTATCCAGGTGAGTGGTTACTTGATTTACCGATGCTTAAACAAGATTTTACTCAATGGTGTTTATCACAACAGGTTAATGTGGCATGTTTACGTCACTCGCCCTTATTTAGCGCATTCAATCAAGCTGTAGAGACATTAGAGTTAAGCCAATTAGCTGATGAACAGCACCTTAAGCACATTGCTGACTTGTATCAAACTTTATTGGTCGACTTGGTTAGACAACAGGGATTTTATCACGCTCAACCAGGGCGTATGTTGTTACCGGGCGAATACGAAAATACCCCGTTATTGACATTTTTCCCATTGCTTACCTTAAGCCCAATTCAGCACTCAGAATTATCAGCAAGCCCAAGCGATTCAAATTATCATGTCCTTAAGCGCCGTTATGAGCAGTACGTATCACAAGTTGTTAAGCCATTTTACCGCGACTACTTTTCTCGATTTGATCGCCAACTAGTGTTGGTTGATTGTTTAAACGCACTTAATCATGGTCAGGCACAGTTTAATGACATGGGGCGCGCATTAAACAGCATTATGGAAAGTTTTCAGTTTGGCCAGTCGAGCTTAATTAAACGTTTATTTTCACCGCGGATAGACAAAGTGTTATTTGCTGCCAGCCAAGTAGACAGAGTGACCCGTGATCAGCAAAGCCATGTGCTTAGTTTGTTAACCGCAATGCTGCAACAAAGCCAGCATTATGCCAACTTTGAAGGCAGTGAAGTTGAAACCATGGCGATAAGTGCTATTAAGGCTACTCAACACGGGATGGTTAATATAGAGGGTGTTCAACAAGAAGTGGTAAAAGGCACTGGGCTTGATGGTAAGCAAGTCACCGTATACCCAGGAGATGTGCCCACATCATTACCCGATGCAGAGTTTTGGCAACAACAAGGGTTTAGCTTTAGTGCTTTTCTACCGCCCAATTTGAGCCATATCCACGATAATAATCCGCAATTCGAACACATTCGTCTCGACCATCTCTTGGAGTTTCTATTAGGCGATAAATTGTCTTAATGGTTTTATTTTGAGAATAAATGTGAGCATTAGTTATGAATGAACCTACACGTAATTCGCCGATAAAAAAATCGCAAATATTTACCGAGTCAGATCTTATTGTGACAGATGAGATTCAATCGGCTGAAGAAGCAATTAAGCCGACTAAATCATTTGAAGAAGTTGACTTTATTTGTGAGCAATCGCTAACAGAATTGCCAGCAGCAATGGAAGACAGCATTAAACCTGCAAAGGCTAAGCGTTGGTCGTTATTGGCTATATTATCGGTAATTGGTTTGGTGTTATTGGTTATCGTACAAACCGTGATGGGGTTACTTGACTCTTTTCAACAAAGTCCGTGGTTATTTGGTTTTTATGCTTCTGTGTTATCCATTGTTAGCTTATGGGCCACGGTCATTACGATTAAAGAATGGCGTAAGTTGGTTAATCTTAAACAAGTCAGTGATCATCAAAGCACAGCTGAACGATTATCCCAAAGCATGCAAATGGGCGAAGCCAAAACGTTTTTGGCACCAATATTAGCCAAATACCCAAATAATCAGGCTAAACAACAATATTTACAAGCTTGTAGCCATGAACATAATGATGCAGAAATCGTGTTGTTATTCGAAGATATCGTGTTATCCGAGCGCGATTTACTGGCCAAGAAACGCGTTAACCGCTTTGCTGCTGAGTCGGCATTATTATTAGCCGCAAGCCCTTTAGCTGCGCTGGATATGGCTATTATCTTGTGGCGAAATCAAAAAATGATTAATGAAGTCGCTGCCATTTATGCCGTGGAGCTGGGTTACTGGAGCCGCATAAAACTGATTCGTAGTATTGTGACGAATATTATTTATGCTGGCAGTACCGAGGTGATTACCGATTTAGGTACCCAATTATTATCAGTAGAAATGACCGGCAAGGTGTCTGCTCGGATTGCACAAGGACTTGGTGGTGGTTTACTTACCGCAAGGTTAGGTTATCAAGCCATGAGCTTGTGCCGGCCGATTGCATTTAACAAACACAACAAGCCTAAATTATCCCACGTTCATCAACATTTACTCGGTGAATTAAAGCAGTTTACTTCGTCAATGATGTCTAAAAATAAACAGAAACAAACTCAGTCAGCTGATAATAGCGAATAAATTAGTGTTTTTTTTGTACAATTCAATTTTGTTGACTACAGTTAGCCTCCGATTCGGAAAACGTATAGCGTTCTGAATCGTTCGAGCTTGGTAATGGAGAAGGACGCATACCAGCAAACTAAGGAAAGAAAGGAGAATCTAATGAAATCATTGTCATTAACTGCATTATTAATGGGTTTATGTTGCTTGCTAAGTAGTCATTCTTACGCCGCTGAAACGGTAAAGACAATGGCAGAGCCCACAAAACAAGCCACAAAATCGATGGAGAAAAAGTCAACGGCTATGCAAAAGGTCAATATCAATAAAGCCAGCGCTGAAGAATTACAAGCGCTGAAAGGTATTGGGCAAGCCAAAGCAAAAGCGATTGTTGACTATCGAACCAAAAACGGCAAATTTACCGATCTGAAACAGTTAACCATGGTGACAGGAATTGGTGAAAAGTTAGTCAGCCAGAATACCGAGAATATGAGTTTCTAACTGAGACGCTTATTAATACAAAAACGGAAGCAATTGCTTCCGTTTTCTATTTCAGCGAACCCAAATGCAGGTTAACTAATCCAGGTTAACCAATCCAGGTTAACTATTGTGCATTAAGTGCTTGGCCATTGGTGTCGATAGATTCATTACCCATTAAGAATAAATAAGTCGGCATAATTTGTTCAGCTGTTTTTAGTGTTTGTGGATCTTCAGCAGGATAAGCTTTTGCACGCATTTCTGTACGAGTCGCGCCTGGGTTAATACTATTAACCCTTACAGAGGTATTGTCACATTCATCAGCTAATACTTGCATCATGCCTTCGGTGGCAAATTTAGAAAATGCATAAGGTCCCCAATAAGCACGACCTTTACGTCCAACACCGCTAGAAGTAAACACAATTGAAGCATGCTCGGCTTTACGCATAATAGGCAATAATGACTTGGTCATGATGGCTTGAGCCGTGACATTGACCTTCAAAATGGTTTCAAGCGAGGTTAAATCGATATGCTCAAATGGACCTAATGCCCCCAACTGAGATGCGTTATGCAATAAACCATCTAAATGACCAAACTGCTCGGCAATGGTGTCTGCCATATCAATATAATTCTGTTCGGTCGCGCCTTTCATATCTAACGGTACAATGGCTGGCTTTGGATAACCGGCATTAACAATTTCATCGTATACGTTTTCGAGTTTTTTAACGGTCTTACCGAGCAAAATTACCGTTGCGCCGTGTTTGGCAAATTCGATTGATGCTGCACGACCAATACCGTCTCCAGCGCCCGTAACCAAGATTGTTTTGTTATTGAGTAAATCTTTTGCAGCTTGATATTCCAACATGATTGATTATTTCCTCTTAGCGCAATCGCCCGTCAAATCTAGTACCGGATAAAAAATAAACGACCGTTTGAAACAAATGATTAATAATTGTATGAGAATAGGTCATTTGCATGTAACAAACTTGTAGCTAACTCAATAATTTTACGTTAACTTGAGAATAGTTAAGGACTAACATAAGTCCTTATGGTCGCATGATAGGACTATTGTGACCAATTCTTGGGGAAAACAAAATTATTAAAACAAGATTTGGGGAAAAAAGATGAAAAGACTCATTTTGGGTGTTGCAATAACATCTGCTCTTGGCTTGACAGCATGTGGTGGTGACAGTTTTAACGAAGCAGTAGATAATGCTGAGCCGTTAGTGCCTGTTTCACATATGCAGTTTGATCCTGCTAATAGCAAAGTACCATTACCAAACGACTTACTCTTCAGTGGAACCACTGATGGCACATTATCTATCCCTGGCGAAGCCAGCGGTAACTATACTGATCCTCAAATTGCATTAGGTGCATTAGATGGATGGTCAACTAGTTCACCAATTTCAATTACTGTCGAACTTGCTAATGATTTACAGGGCAATGCATTAACGTTAGATGCAGCTTCTGTGTTTCAACCTGGTGCGGTGCGTATGTTTGAAGCGACGGTGGGCGGAGCATTATCAAGTGATGCTGAGTGTAAATCAGCACCTTCAGTTTCAGCTTGTAAAGTAGGTGAAGAGCTTCAATTTGGTGTTGATTTTGTATCAAAAGCATCAGGCAATAAAGTTGCCATAGTACCGATTAAACCATTAAAAGCGGGTCAGTCTTATATCTATGTGACTACAGATCTTATTCAAGACTCGCTAGGCCGTGCTATTGCTCCGTCAACAACTTATGGTCTGTTAAAGTTAGATTTTGAAACACAGCAGCTTGAAACAGAACAACAAAAAATGCTGCAGTATCTGGTCAACAGTTATGAAAAAGGTGTTGCTGAAACACACGGTGTTGATCCTGAATCGATTAGTTTTTCAGGTTTATTTACCACTCAGTCAGTCGCTGATGTGTATGAAACCACTAAATTATTGATGGCTTCTAATCCTGCTTACACACCTTCATTTGTGCAAGCACCTACGCCAACTGGATTGACAGTTGCTCAGGCTGCTGGGTTAACGCCAGCATCGGGTGCAGCCTATGTAGTCGCCGATATGGCTGATCTTTATACTGCCAAAATTAAACTGCCAATCTACGGTGATTGTTCATCAGCTGGCTGTGTGATCCCAATCGTCGATGGTGCTCCAACAGCACCTAATGGCCGTTGGTTTGCTCAAGGTGACAGCCCTGTGTCGGTATTGCTAGCTTTACAGGCGGGTACATTAAGCCAAGCTAACTTTTTTGCACAAGCATCTGATAACGGTGTAGATCCTCAAGCAGCGTTGGGTAATCCTGCATTACTTGCAGGTAAACAGTGGAAACTTGACGATGGTACTGCTGCAGATAAAACGAAACATTTAACCAAGTTTAACCCTATTCCGGCTATCAAAGGTTATGAAACTGTTTCAGTTCAAATTACCTTACCGAATGCGGCTAAGCTTGCAGCATTTACCGCTGCGCAAGGTGGAACTTTTGTGCCTCCAACAAGTGGTTGGCCAACCACAATCGCAATGCATGGTTTAGGTGGTGGTAAAGAAATGGCACTAGCTTATGCGGGTACATACGCTGCAGCTGGTGTTGCCACTATTGCGATTGATATGCCATTGCACGGTGCTCGTTCATTTGATTTAGACAAAGACGGCACTTATGAGATATCTGCAACAGCCCCAGCTTTTGGTCCTGTAGTCGGTAAGCCTAATGCGTTCACCAATGGTAACCCATTAGTGTTTGTTAACATCGCCAGCACATTGACAGTGCGTGACAATTTCCGTCAAGCAACCTTAGACCAATTAGGGTTAAGATTATTATTGACTGGAATGGCGCAACAACTCGCTGCGGCAAATCAACCTCAAGTATTTGATGTGTCTAAAATCAGTGCACAAGGTTTGAGTTTAGGTGGCATTGTTGGCACTACATTCTCTACTTATGCTAGTACTGGATTAGTTAATCCTATGACGGGTGATGCTTTACCTAACGCTTATGCTATTAATGCAACATCGTTAGTGGCGCCTGCTGGTGGTTTAGCTGGTGCATTTGCGGGTTCTGCTGCATTTGGTCCACAGTTATTCGCCAATGTCACCGCGTCTAGTACGTTTGCCGCTCTCGTTACTGCTGCAAATACTGCAGGTTATGAGGAAGGTAGTGCCGAGTATGCTGCTTTAGTTCAAGCAGTGTATGCTGAGTTTATACCAACATTTGCTTTTGCAGTGCAAACAGCTGTCGATTCTGCTGACCCAATTAACCATGGCGAAAAATTAGCGGCTACTGGTTTACCAGTGCATTTAATTGAAGTGGTTGGCGATGGGGCAGGCAACTTAGGTGACCAAACATTACCTAACAGCGTTGAAGGTTTCCCATTATCGGGTACTGAACCGTTAATTACCTCGCTAGCGCTAGGATGTGTTGATACTACAACGCCAGGTTCTGGTGCTGTACGCTTCTCTAAAGGCCATCACAGTTCGATTGTTAGCCCAGGTGAAGTAGATGGTGTAACAGACGGAATGGCTCTTGCTGCGACTGTTGAAATGCAGTCTCAAGTTGCTGGTTTTGCAAAAACAGCAGGTTTAGGACAAGCTACGATTGTTGTGAGTAACAGCGATGTGATCCAAAGCTGTAACTAATGTTTACTATTTAGTACGCAATATCTTAAGAAACCCAGCAATTAGCTGGGTTTTTTATTGTCTACTTGTCGGTTATTACTGTTAAAATACCGCAAGATTGTCATCCCTGTATGGAGCGAGTTTTGGAATTTTTATATGAATACGGCCTGTTTTTAGCAAAAGCGGTAACCATTGTTGTCGCTATTTTAGCGGTAGTAATATTTGTGCTGGCAGCAAGCATGAAAAACAAATCTGATAAAGGTGAGCTAAGACTGACTGATATTTCAGATGAGCTTATGCAGTTAAAGCATCAGTTGAAAGAAGAGTTACTGCCTAAAAAGCAATTTAAAGCCTATGAAAAGCAAGTAAAAGCAGCCGAAAAAGCGGCTGAGAAACAAAACTTAACCAAAGGCAAAGTATTCGTTATTGATTTTAAAGGCAGTATAGATGCCAATGAAGTCGCGTCATTACGCGAAGAAGTGACCGCTATTATAACCATCGCAGATAAAGATGACCAAGTATTGGTCAATGTTGAAAGTGGTGGCGGTATGGTTCATGGGTATGGCCTAGCGTCAAGTCAGTTAGATCGTTTGCGTCAAGCTAATATCCCATTATCGATTTGCGTGGATAAAGTGGCTGCAAGTGGTGGCTATATGATGGCGTGTGTGGCTAATAAGGTTTACGCCGCACCGTTTGCGATAGTGGGCTCAATTGGGGTGATTGCGCAAATACCAAACTTTAATCGTTTGTTAAAAAATCATGATATTGATTATGAACAGCACACCGCAGGTAACTTTAAACGTACTTTAACCGTTTTTGGTGAAAACACTGATGAAGGCAGAGCTAAGTTCCAACAGGAATTAGAAGAAACTCACGTGCTTTTTAAAGAATTTGTCGGCCGTTATCGTCCTAATATGGACATTGCTAAAGTTGCCACTGGCGAACATTGGTATGGCCAGCAAGCAATTGACTTAGGGCTTATCGATGCGGTTTCTACCAGCGATGATGTAATTTTAGACTTGGTTAACACCCATCAAGTGATTAAAATTCAATATCAAATGAAGAAAAAGCTAGCGGATAAAATTGCTCATGGCGTTTCACTATCAGTGACCACTATGATGAATCGTTTTGCGGAGCGTAATCAATCGGTGTAGTACATCAACATCACTACAACGCAATTGATTAAAAACAAAAACGACAGCCTAGGCTGTCGTTTTTTATACTGTAAAGCTTATGAGTGACTAAGCTTTGTAACTGATGTGTTGATGGAAACGTAAAATGACATCGGCGTGTTCTTTATCAATGTCGAACTCATTGGTAAATACACGTATAGCTTCTTCAACTTGATTCATAAAACGACCATAGCCTTCGTCTGTTTCATCGCTTTTACCTGCGACAATCACAAATCGGAAAACGTCTACAAGCTTGTTCGCATCCCAGTGGCAAATCGGCTCTGGTGATTCTGCATGAGGATCAAACCCAACCATCTGAAATTCGTTAGTACTGGTTAATTGCTCATACTTACTGTTACGTACAAGTGGTATTTTGCCGTTGGCAACCACCGCAACACGATTAAGCTGTTTGCTTTTAGTCGCTTCGATAAACTTGTCACATACCTTTTGATAAACACTGGTAAAGTCGGTGGTATCATTTGCGAGTAACTGCTTTTTGATGCGGCGGTCAACTGGAATGTTTATGGTGACATAATTGAGCGTGCTGACATTTTCTGGTAGCTCGCAATGACGTCGGTGATAGCGACTATCAACAGCGCGTAATTTATAACCGTAGGTTTCTTTTAGTCCTTTTGCTTTAGCAAAGAAATCATAAGAAATATGCTGGTGGTCACGGACTTTAATTGGCACATTTTTAACGGGTAATAATGGTTTTAGTTCAGCTATAAATTTTTGTACATGAGAGTGAAACTCAGCTGAATTACTGCGAAGGTCATTGCCAGTGGCTAAAAATACAATTCTAAGTTTTCTAGCTCTAAAGCCTGCAACGCTGTGTAAACGGTTAGCCTCATGGTGGGCTGGGTTATAGAAAAAACGTAATTGCTCATCTGTGGTTAAGCAATAAGCTTCACTGTGGAAGCGTACCATAGGCAATTTATCGGTAGTGACAACGTGCACGTTGTACAATTCTTGCTTTTCGGCTAGTTGATAGACGAGTTTGCTAAATTCATCGTAACAAGTTTCTAAATCACTGTATGCATTAAGATATTCATCAGTTAACGGAAAACCAATGGTAATGTATTGATTTTTACGTGTTGCTGTTGGCAAGTATACTTTTTTTTGACGACTGACGGACATATTATTTCCTTATTGCCTTAGTTGTTGTCTAAAGTTTATCGTTATATGTTTATGCTTATTTAATGCGCTTGCTGAGTGTCCATTTTAAACATTGATGCTTAAATTAAAATGACTTTCGATCACTTTATTAAAATGTTTTTAACATGTCGAACAAAACTTGTTCAAATTTAAGTGTTTACTCGGATAAAACTTGTGTGATCCAAGGTAACATTAACTGCGTAATAGTGTCTTGAGCTTGTTCATTCGGATGAATGCCATCGCGCTGCATAAGCGTTTTGTCGGTGGCAATATCTTGCATGAAAAAAGGGATTAACTTAATAGTATATTGTTCGGCTAACTGATGATAAATCTGAGTAAAAGATTTGGCATACCTCGGGCCGTAATTCGGTGGTACCATAATCTCAGTTAATAACACCTTGGCGCCTTGTTGCTGCGATAGGGTAATGATTTTTGTAAGATTTGATTTCAGTTTATTTGGTGGAAAACCTCTCAACCCATCATTACCACCTAGCTCAATGACAATCAGGTCTGGCTGGCTTGAAGCCAGTAAACTCGGGAGTCTACGTAATCCTCCCGCCGTTGTTTCACCACTAACAGAACCATTAATTATCTGATGCTGAGGCAACTGGTTACGTAATAATTGTACCCATCCCTGATCTTCTGGCATGCCATAGCCTGCACTTAAGCTATCACCTAATATCAAAATCGTGGCAGCATAGGTCGGTACACTCATAACTATCAGTATAAACACGCTGGTAAGCACGCGTTTCAGTGACGAATATAAGAAGGATTGTATGTCTAATAATATCGATCGAAATACCAGTGCCATTACTGTAACTAACCTCAATAAAACTGTCGTGACCCAAGAGGGAGAGTTGACTATCCTCAACGGCATTAATATAGAAGTCAAGCAAGGAGACAGTATCGCCATTTTGGGACCATCAGGTTCAGGTAAGTCGACACTATTGGGTTTACTTGCAGCATTAGATACACCTACCTCTGGTGAGATAGTGTTGGATGGGGTGGCATTATCCGGATTAAATGAAGAGCAAAAAGCAGCGCTTCGTAAGCAAAAAGTCAGTTTTATCTTTCAGTCATTTATGCTGGTTGATACCTTAACAGCGCTTGAAAACGTTATGCTACCCGCAGAGCTTGCAGGGGTGAAAGATGCCAAGCAGAAAGCCCAAACCATGCTCAATCGCGTTGGTTTATCTCATCGATTAAATCATTTGCCTAAACAATTATCGGGTGGTGAACAGCAACGTGTGGCTATTGCCAGAGCTTTTATTTGTGAACCCAAAGTGCTGTTTGCAGATGAACCAACAGGCAACTTAGACAGTGTGAATGGTGATAAAATTGCTGATATGTTGTTTGAGTTAAACCAAGAAAGTGACACCACGTTGGTGTTAGTGACGCATGATTTACATTTAGCAAAACGTTGCGCACGCCAATTAGTGATGGAAAATGGCCATTTATCAGAACCATACGCAGATAATCTTAAGGCTGCCCATGTGAGCGCGGAACCTGTTGCGGAGGTTAATTAATGGAGTGGCAAATTGCGTGGAGATTGTTTAAACGTGAACTCGCTCAAGGACAATTAATTCTTATCGTGTTGGCTATTACGTTAGCGGTGTTATCCGTGACCGGGCTAGCGCGGGTTAGTGAGCGTTTACAAGTGGCCATTAATGGCGAAGCCTCTAACTTTATTGCCGCCGACCGTATTATCGACTCACCGGTTGAACTTGATGCACAAGTCCTTACTGTTGCCAATGAGTTAGGCCTTGCCCACGTCACTAACATGCAATTTAACTCGATGGTGTATTCGGGCGATAAATTTCAATTAGTGACCGTTAAAGCGGTAGGTGATGGCTATCCGTTAAAAGGCGATATAGAACTGAGTAACGGTGTCACTCGAGCATTACCAAGCAAGGGGCAAGCATGGTTTGAAAATCGTTTAGGTGGTTTGCTTGGCTACCCAAAAAGCATTGAGTTGGGCAATAGTGAGTTATCGCTAACCGAAGAGATTAGTCGTTTACCGGATGCAGGGTTTAATCCGTTTGCGTCCTCACCAGTATTACTCATACGTTTAGATGATGTGGCGGCGACAGGTATTATTCAACCTGGTAGTCGGGTGACGTATTTATACCAATTTACTGGTGATGCAGAGCAGCTAACGGCCTTTGAACTGCAAGCTAAACCTTTGCTCAATAACAGCCAGCGTTGGGTAGATGTGCAATCGGGAGATTCCCCGATAGCTTCAGCTGTGCAACGTGCGGAGCGCTTTTTGCTGCTAGCCAGTTTACTCGGTATTGCATTAGCGTGCGCCGCGATTGGTATTGCAGCGCAGCGTTACTGTCAACGCCACTATGATGTTGTGGCCATGCTGAAAACCTTTGGCGCTTCAGGCAAGCAAATTCGGGTGTTATTCGGACTGCATTTGTCGTTAGTGACCTTATTGGGTATTGCACTGGGTTTATTGGGCGGGTTATTGCTCGACATTGGCATTACGGCATTTTTACCACCAGAGATAGCCGCTTATTCTCCACCGTATTTACGCCCTATTTTATTAGGTGTAAGCACGGGGCTAATCAGTGCATTTATGTTTTCTGCTTATCCGTTAATGCGGCTGTTAGCCATTCCGCCGTTAAGAGTATTGCAGCGCCAATTAGAAGGCCTGCAGCTGGGCATGTGGCTCCATTTACTATTAAGCTTGGCCGCGATGGCCTTGTTGGGGTATTTGTATTCAAGAAGTTTAGCATTGACGATGACAGTGGTACTTGCGGTGCTGTTGTTAGGTTTTTTACTCAGTGTGCTGGGCTTTGTGATGATCCGTTTCGGTCATGGCATTGGCATGAAAACCACCAATCCTTTCCAACTAGCATTAGCTGGGCTTCGCCGTCGTGCTCGTCAAAATGCTGTGCAATTGGTTGGATTTAGCAGTGCATTGGTATTATTGCTCACCATCTTGGCCTTGCGTCAAGATTTACTTAATGAATGGCAAAAGCAGTTACCTGAAAATGCACCTAACTACTTTCTAGTGAATATAGCCCCTGAGGATGCTAAGCCATTAAATGACTTTTTAAGCCTAAATCATATTAACGCTACCGATATTTATCCTGTGGTGCGTGGTCGACTCACTCATATTAACGACGAGGAGTTGATTTCGGGCAAACAAGCTGAAAGCGG
Organism: Shewanella sp. SR44-4; assembly: GCF_014163715.1. NCBI lineage: Bacteria > Pseudomonadati > Pseudomonadota > Gammaproteobacteria > Alteromonadales > Shewanellaceae > Shewanella > Shewanella sp. SR44-4. The sequence continues at coordinate 108,285 of NZ_JACJDU010000007.1, forward strand.
AGCTGAAGGGCGAGTGGGGATTTCTCGCGAACTAAACTTAACCTATCGAGATACTTTACCGCCAAATAATAAGCTGCTTGAGGGCAAGTTTAATCAAGCTGCGGATGATGTTTCGGTTGAGTCCGGTGTCGCAGATAGACTAGGCGTTATACTTGGCGACAAGCTCACTTATAGCATCGATAATCAATCCTTTTCGGTGAAAGTTGCCAGTATTAGACAGGTTCAGTGGGAAACCCTACAACCTAACTTTTTCATGATTTTTACCCCTGAAGCGTTGGCGCCATTTGCCTATACCTCGATGGCTAGTTTTCACCTTAATGATGCGCAATTAGCGGCTGATGGTAGCTTGCTGAGCGCCAATCAAGTGGTATTGCAACTGATCCAACAATTTCCAACGATATCGATTATTGATGTTGGGGCGATGGTTGAGCAGCTACGGCAAATAATCGATCAAGTGTCATTATCACTAGCACTAGTGTTGGCATTAGTGTTGTTGGCCAGTGCCTTGGTGTTGATTGCGCAAACTGAGGCTGGCATGGCGACTCGACAACGAGAACTCGCGGTGTTGCGAACTTTTGGCGCATCCGGTTGGTTACTTCGTGCTTCTACTGGAATTGAGTTTGCTTTGCTTGGTGCAATTGCTGGTTTATTAGCGGTGATAGTGGCTGAGTTTGCTTTATACATGCTAAAAACTCAAGTGTTTGAGTTAGTGGTATACATGCATTGGCCATGGTGGGGCATCACTCCAATCGCAGGCGCGCTAATTGTGGCAATCTTAGGGATTTGGCGTTGTCGTCAGTTACTCAATAAGTCGTGCAGTGACATGTTAAAAGAGGGCTAAAGTACTTACAAATATTAAGGGAGATGCATTGTCATCTCCCTTTTTTATGTTGCCTTTTTACCTTAGTTGATCACTGATGTGATTACTTTTGACGCATTTTATATTGGGTTGGACAATACGCTCTATCAATACCTTCAGGTCGCAATTTAAGGTGCTTGGTTTTACGGCCACTAACACGGGCTCGCCAAGACTTAAAGCTATTGGGTTTGAGTGATGAGCGCATGAGTTTAATCACATTTGATTCGTTTAAGCCATAAAGATGTTCAATAGCTTCAAATGGCGTGCGGTCTTCCCATGCCATTTCAATGATCCTTGAGGTATCGTGCGGTGATAGCATTGAGGTTGATAATGTTTATTGGGTTTGCGCTCTAATACGTTAGTTATCAGCGTTTAGATTAGTGTATTAAGGATTTGTGTTTAAGGCAGATGAATACGTTAAAATATAGAGACAAGCTTTATTGGCCTATATTTTTTTTCATTAGTGGATGCTGAACAATTATCAGATCATCCTATTGGCGGACGGTTAAATGCCGGCACCACAGGGTGAGTGCTCATTACCAATGATGAGTGCGGTACATTTAATATTATTTCCCCCTGCCAAGTCGTGCTATAAAATTTATCAAGCCACCTTAGCTGTCGATTACGAGATTGGACAAGCATTTGTCTACTCTCTAAATCGTTTTAAGTTGGCTTGCTGTATAATTAAGCTATATTAAAAAGTGCTCGGTGCCGATCACGATAAATGTAGTGGTTAATGTTGTGATGAAAAGTGTTAGTTCTGAATAATTTATGATTTAGTCCACCAGGATACATAGTTATAGAGGCAAATATTGTCGATGGAGCATAAAACACCACTCTCATATCATTTTAAAGACAAACATATATGGTTTGACATGACCATGCTTGTAGCATTGTTTGTTGTTGCAGCCTACGTTCCTCTATTAAAAATTGTGCCTTTAGTTGCCTGTCTAGAGTTATTCAGCTTTTTTAGTTTTCACTTACTAGCAAAACGCAGTCGATTCCAGTTACAGGGCTTTCTGGGAGGATTTATTTCCAGTACGGCAGTTTTTTTACAAATATTAAATGATAAAAAATTTGCATCAACAAGTGAACGTGATTTGCTACTGACATTGTTGTTTGCTTTATGTTCTATGTTACTGGAATGTCTATTTATTATCTTTTTTTTGGCAGACCAATTAGCCTTTATTTTTTATATCCCCTTTGTCACACAATTATTGTTTTTTATTACGGCGATAATATATGTGCAGATGCAATCCAATTTACTTTTTTTAAGTAACCAGTCAGGGCAACCAACAGTTGATATTGAGCTATTAATTGATCACCCGATAAATTGGAAAAATGTTGCTAAGCTATCTATTTTTATCCTCGGACTTGTATATGCCATGCATTTTATCGGCAGTGAACTTGGTTTATCGCGAGGGATCAGTACTTTGCTGGTATCATTTTTTGAAGCTCATGCCATTCTTGTATCGGTGATGAGCGAATGGTCTATGAATCCACAGGATATTGATTTAATAAATTTATTGTTGTTAATTTTACTCGGTAACACCATCAGTAAATCGTACTTGATGTTTAAAGGAAGCAATTTTTCTCACAAATGGATTTTTATTGCGATGATGTTTGTGGGGTTTGCATTAAGTGTCGGTGCTACGTTTTTTTGCTCTTTTTTGCTTGAGTAATGTGTTTGCTATTCTCTCTAATAATACAAACTGCACTTTACGTCTGTGGCATAATATCCCCCACCATTGACTGCATATCTGACGAGACAAAGCATAATATCCGCTTAAGTAGCCAATAATAAATGATTATCCCAAGTTAAGGTTATTTATGCGTCTTGATCGATTTGTTTGTAAAAGTACTGAATTATTAAAGTATGAGGTTATTCAACATATCCATAACGGGGCTGTGCTCGTTAATGGTGTAGTTGTCAGGGATGAAGCTGTTCAAGTTCATGAAAATAATGACATCAGCTTAAACGGTCAAAATCTTGCTGCTCGAGCGTTTCGTTATATGTTAATCAATAAACCTGCCAATACCCTTTGTTCGAATGTCGATGGTGTCTATCCGTCGCTATTCTCATTAATTGACGCCGAACGACCATCTGAGTTGCATATTGCCGGACGATTAGATGCCGACACAACCGGATTAGTGCTTATTACCGATGATGGTCGTTGGACATTTGCTATCACGTCCCCGTCTGGACAATGCCATAAAGTTTACCGGGTTAAATTAGCTAAGCCGATAGCAGCAGATGCCGGAGAGTCTTTTTTACAAGGCATTGCTTTGCAAGGGGAGCAAGAGCTGACATTACCGGCACAGTTGCAAATTATCACACCACAAGAAGTATTACTGACCTTAACTGAAGGTAAGTTCCATCAAGTTAAACGCATGTTTGCTGCCGTAGGTAATAAAGTGGTGTCGCTGCATCGAGAAAGTATTGGTGCGGTTAAACTGGATGTAGCAATAGGTGAATGGCGTTATTTAACCGATGTAGAAATTGGTTCATTTAGTCATATACTTTTAAATAAGCTTTAAATTCAGCGCCCCTTAGTATTTGTGTAAAAAGCGCTTTATTGATTATTTTATCATGACCTCACGCATGCGATATTCACCCGTTAATGTCCTTACTTCAGGGTATTTGGCTGAAATTTCATTAGACATTTTTTTATCAGCCTCGCTCCACTTTTTCATGAACGCTTCATACTTCTTTTTGTTAGGCTCCATGTCTGCGCCATTAGCCATAGTAACGACTAATAACATGTTAAAATCACCACTCACTGGTAAATCACTTGCATAGATTTTCCAGTCTTTGATATAACCAAGTTCCTTTTCAATTTTAACCGCTTTAACCCAGCTATTACTCAAACCTGCCAAATATATATCCGCCATATTAGGATCTACTTTAACGGTAGTCATTACCATTATTTCAGTACCGAGATCGTAATCTTGGTAAATCTCCAATCTATCTTTGGCAAATAATGCGGAGCTAAATACAACGCAAGCTAATGTAATTAATAATTTTTTCATTTTATTATCCTTTTTAATAATTAATTATTTTGTTCGTTTTTTGTACAATTTAATCATGGTAAGGAATCAGGTAGAGTCAAGTCACTCTACAATGCGGCATGTTAACCTGGCCGTTCTACGGGAGTGTATGAGGATGGCAAAAAGTAAATCGTATTAACCACGGGTTTGAGCTGGAATCACACCTTTCTGGTTATATTGTCCTTTTAGCTAACGTTAGTGGGTAAGGTTATTAAAAACACATAAAACAATAACTTTTTGTTATCATTGTGCCATTATCGGCGGTGACGTTAGTATCCCCATAATCGATGTCGTATAAGAGATGTTCATTGTCGATGCAATGAAGTGTTCAGTGCATAATAGAGGCGCAGCATGTTAAATCAACAATGGTTAACCACATTTATTAAACTTGTCGAAGTAGGGCATTTTACTCACACGGCAGAGCAGCTTTTTATGACGCAACCTGGCGTGAGTCAACACATTAAAAAGCTTGAGCTGCAAGTGGGCGTTGATTTACTGATTCGAATAGGAAAAAGCTTTGAGCTAACTGAAGCTGGAATTGTGTTATATCAACAAGCATTAGTTTGGCAGCAGCAACAGCAACAAGTTTTGTCGCAATTAGCGGTTGATGATGAGCATGTAGGCGTTTGTCGTTTAGCGTGTTCGGGATCGATGGCGTTGCTTTTATATCCTCACCTTATTGACTATCAGTTGCCATATAGTCAATTACAAATCCATCTGGAAGCGGCGCCTAATAAACGCATTATTGATAGTGTTATGGCCAATACCGTTGATGTGGGCATCATTACGCAGCCGATTAACATGGATGAGCTGGTGGTGACCCCATTAGCTGCACAGTCTCTGTGTCTGGTGTTACCGCAGTCGTACCCACATCAATCGGTTACATTTGAACAACTCATGGAACTTGGAATGGTGAGCCATCCAGATGCGATGCATTATTGGTCGCAAATAGTCGGCCAGTATTTTATTGAAAAACAGGTGTTAGCGTTGCAGGTGCCTATTCGCAGTTACGTTAACCAATTGAACCAAATTCTTGTTCCCGTGGCTAAAGGGCTGGCATTTGCTGTGCTACCACAATTTGCAGTTGATAATTTTGCCCAACAACAGCATATCCGCATAGCATCTTTTGCCACCGAGCAAGCCAACAATGTGGTGGTCAGTGAGCCCTTGTTTATCATTTACAAAAAACATCGGCCACTTGCACGTCGTTATGGACCGATAATCAATAAAATTAAACAGTTGGTGAAGTGATGCCCGTTAGCCCGGTGAATTTTCTCGGTGGTTTAGTGCTCTGAGTTAGCTCTTAGAATTAATAATGTGTTGTAATGCACTGTTGATATCAGTGTATTGAAACTCAAAGCCAGCCGCTAAAGTCCTTGTGGGTAGTACAAATTGGCCGGTAGTGAGCAACTCTGACATTTCACCCATTGCCAGTCTTAGCGCTAATGGTGGCGTGGTTATTTTGGCCGGACGATTTAACGCACTGCCTAATGCTTTAGCAAATGTTGCATTGCTAACAGGCTGAGGTGCAGTAGCATTGTAAATACCTTGTAAGTTGGTGTTGTTCAGCAAATAGTTAATCAGTCCAATTAAATCATCAACATGGATCCAACTCATACCTTGCTCGCCACTGCCTATTGGGCCGCCTAAACCAAGTTTGAATGGAGGTAGCATTTTTGCTAATGCGCCGCCATTCTTCCCGAGCACAATACCTATTCGAGTAATACACACTCGGGTCTGTTGTGACTGGGCTTGAAGTGCGAGGTCTTCCCATTTCTGGCATATATCATGGCTAAATTCAGTATGAAATCCACTTGTCTCATCGACTGGACTCTGGTCTTGTCGACCATAGTAACCCACCGCTGAGGCGCTAATAAACGTATGTGGCGGCGTAGTACTTTTACTAATAAGCTGAGTTAATTCCGTGGTGATGTCCCAACGGCTGTCGCATATTAGTTTTTTTTGTTTGTTGCTCCAACGTTTACTGACTATCGGTTCGCCTGCAAGGTTAATTACGGCATCTATGTCGTTAAGGTGTGGTTTATCAGTAAGGGTTTGCCAGTATTGATGGTGACTGCCAAGATTATTTTTTGCGTTATTAATATTTCGCGTCAATATGATCAGTTGGTGTTCGCTAAGCGATTTAACTAAGCGTTTGCCAACAAACCCCGTTGCACCAGTGATTAATATTCTCATCTAAACTCCCTTCTACTCAGTAGAACAATATACGATGGTAACCTTAAGAAATGATCACAAATTCTGCACGCAACATACTTGTTATTACGGCTTTTGATAGCATAATTCCATCGACACAGAGTCTGCAAAGCGAAGTGCATGGGGTTTATCAATTTCGACACTGGCAAATTCAACCCAATCATGTTCACTGGCAATGGCGAGAGTTTGATTGGTTAGGTTTTCGAGTAATGAAAAACGATTATTTTCAATCAAAGCAATGATATTTTTAGTAATGGTGCGATAATTCAACGCATCAGTGACATTGTTGCTGTTTCGCGCTTTGTCGGCACAATAATGGATCACCACATTGACGATGACATCTTGTTGGTTATTGATTTCATCTTCTTTAATGCCGATATAGGTGCGTAAACGTAAGTTTTTAATGCGTATAATAGCGGTTTCTGGTTTCATATTGAGTGAGTGGATCCCTAAAAGTTGTTGTAAGCCAATATTGTCATCAACTTATATGTGAATCGACAAAAATATTTAACTTAGTTTGCAATATGTTACTGAGTTTAGCTTAGCATACAGAATCATTTTAATAAGCAATAATAAGGATTTTTAGTTCTATGAAAGGATTACAACAATCGCCTATGGCTGTCCGTAGTTTTGTGGTGATGGCCTGTGTGGTGATCATTCTAGCGGGAATCAAAACGGCCAGCCCAATTGTGGTGCCTTTTGTATTATCTGCATTTTTAGCGGTAATTTGCAATCCAGCCATTGTATTGATGACGCGCTATCGTATTCCTAAATGGTTATCGATCATCTTATTGATGGGATTTATTGTGTTAATGGGCTTGTGGCTGGCCAGTTTAGTGGGTAGTTCGGTAACTGAGTTTTCCAAAGAAATGCCCAAGTATCGGGAGCAATTGATTGAACAATTTGCGTGGATCCTTGAAAAACTGCAAGATTTTAATATCCAGATTTCTCAACAAAAAGTACTCGATTATTTTGACCCCGGCATGGCGTTATCCATGACCACCAATATGTTGTCTGGTGTTGGCAATGTGATGGCTAATTTATTCCTGATTATTTTGACTATCGTATTTATGTTATTTGAGGCGCAATCAATGCCTAGAAAGTTTCATTTAGCCCTCGATGCTCCAGATAAGCGTTTACAGCAAATCGATAAATTCTTGCAGTCGGTTAATCAATATATGGTGATTAAAACCCTTGTCAGTTTAGCGACAGCAGTGGTTGTTGGTATCGGTTTGACAATCATTGGCGTTGACTATGCTTTGTTATGGGCAGTCATCGCTTTTCTGTTTAATTATATTCCTAATATTGGTTCTATTATTGCCGCTATTCCGGCTGTGTTATTGGCTTTTATCCAAATGGGCCCAGGGGCTGCAGGTATTACCGGTTTATTGTATGTGGGTACCAATATGGTGATGGGTAATATGGTTGAACCGCGTTTTATGGGCCGAGGTTTAGGCTTGTCTACCTTAGTGGTTTTTTTATCATTGATTTTTTGGGGTTGGCTGCTTGGCTCTGTCGGCATGTTGCTGTCGGTACCCTTAACCATGATTGTTAAAATTGGTCTTGAATCGAGCGACTCGGGCAATTGGCTGGCAATTTTATTGTCGGATGATAATGATGACTCACCCAATGAATCTGCCAATAATGTTAAAGCAGAAGCCGAAATTGCAGCTGAAGATTGCCACAGAGACGACGATGACGAACAGGTTAATAATGACGTTAATAGTGGAGTCAGTAGCGACGTAGATAATGATCATAGCGTGGGCAGTGACACTAAAGCTAAGTCATCAACCACAAATGCATAACCCTATTGATTGTATTTAGTTTATTGAGTTAAGAGAGTGTATGAAAGGTTTTTTACAAATAGTTCCAAATTTGACGTTCGGTGATGATGTTTGCCGTTTATTTCATGGCCGCGGCGGCTTATTCGCTGGCGATGAACACCTGTGTTTAGATTGGTATAAACCAGTATTATTGCTCACCAGTTTTAAGATGCTTGAAACCGAGCAACTCAATGAATTAGTGATTGCAGTAAAGGTACTTTGGCAGCAACAACGACCAACTGAAACACTTAATTTGGTTTACCAATACCGTCAAGGTGGCCAAACATTCAGTGAGTTATTGCATGGTGAAGTACCAGAACAGCATATTGTGATCGAAAATGGTGCGCGCTTTTTAGTCCATTTATTACGCGGACAAAACCACGGTTTATTTTTAGATATGGCCAACGGCCGAGCATGGGTGAAACAACACGCAAAACATAAAAAGGTACTTAATTTATTTGCTTATACTTGCGGCTTTTCGGTAGTGGCTTTGCAAGGCGGCGCAGATGAAGTGGTCAACATGGACATGAGTAAAGGTGCGTTAAGCATTGGTAAGCAAAACCATGTATTAAATGACTTACCCGCAGGAGCGCGTTATTTAGGCCACGATATTTTTAAATCATGGGGTAAATTAACCAAGCTTGGACCGTATGATTTGATTGTGGCCGATCCACCGAGTAATCAACGTGGCAGTTTTGTGGCCACTAAAGATTATGAGCGCTTATTGAAACGTCTGCCTGACTTACTTGCACCACAAGGTGAAGTGTTGCTGTGCTTAAATGCCCCAGAGCTTGGTTGTGATTTTTTGATGCAACAAGTGGCTAATACTGCGCCACAATTAACTTATGTTGAGCGAATTGCTAATCCGTCCGTTTTTGCCGATATAGATGAACAGAAATCATTAAAAGTATTACGTTACTGCATGAGCTAATTTATTAACGCGTTACAAATAAACCGACAGTCATGTGACTGTCGGTTTTTTTATGCCTGTAAAAAATGCCAAGACATACCTCACGATTAACCCCTTAATGACATCTTAGCCGCGCAAGTTGTTTTTAGTGGCTTATACTTAATGCTAACCAAGGAAATACCTGTTCAAATAATCGTTAAATAATCCTTCTTTTAATCGGTATTTATGACCGATAACCCTGATCTAGCTAATGATTTATTAAAATTGATGATCTAGATCATATTAACCTTGTTTTACCAATTTGTGAGTATATAGATTGTTACTGCATTAACGATAAAATTCACCGAGTCGTAATAAAGAAGCAATAAAGCGATGATGATTTATTGTTTTTATCCCCACTCTTGGAGGGTCCATGAGTAATGAAACCGAAAGCAAAAAGGGTTTAGAGCTAAAGATTTTTATTTTTTTGACCGTCTTTCTAGCCCCAATTTTATCTGTATTACTGGTTAGCGCACTAGGTTTTACTATCTGGTTTAGCCAAATTTTAACTGGGCCTCCAGGCGCGGGCTAATCCTAAAAATAATAAACAATGTGAGAACGATGTATGAGCAATGAACTTCACGTAACCAGCCTAATTGTCCAAGTACACCCTGAGCAAATGGCTGAAGTAAGACAAAAAATTATGGCCATCAAAAATGCTGAGTTGTCAGCTAATAATGACGTTAAGTTAGTTGTTGTCGTTGAAGGTCCGAGCCAACGATCGTTGATGGATGATATATCAACTATTAATGCCATTCCGGGTGTGTTGACTGCCACCATGGTGTATCACCAAAGTGAAGAGCTTGAAGAGGGTGAAGTATGAAAATGAATAGACGCGATTTTATGAAGGCCAATGCCGCTATCGCAGCGGCAAGTGTTGCAGGATTAGCACTACCTACAAGTGCAAGCAACCTGATCACTAGCTCAGAACAAACCAAATTAGAATGGAACAAAGCACCTTGTCGTTTTTGCGGAACAGGTTGTTCAGTGATGGTAGCCACCCGTGACGGTAAAGTTGTTGCGACTCATGGTGATGCCAACAGCGAAGTTAACCGTGGCTTAAACTGTATTAAAGGCTATTTCCTTTCTAAAATTATGTACGGTCGTGATCGTCTGCAAACGCCAATGTTGCGTATGACTGATGGCAAATATGACAAGCATGGCGAATTCACTCCTATTACATGGGAAAAAGCGTTCGACACTATGGCCGAGCGTTGGAAAGCGACCATTAAAGCCAAAGGTCCAACAGCCGTCGGTATGTTTGGTTCTGGTCAGTGGACCGTATGGGAAGGTTATGCAGCGGTTAAGTTAATGAAAGCTGGCTTTGGTTCAAATAACATCGATCCAAACGCTCGTCATTGTATGGCATCTGCGGTAGGTGGCTTTATGCGTACCTTCGGCATTGATGAGCCAATGGGTTGTTATGACGATATGGAAGCGGCTGACGCGTTTGTGCTTTGGGGCTCAAACATGGCAGAAATGCACCCTATTTTATGGACTCGTGTAACCGATCGCCGTTTAAGCGCGCCACACGTTAAAGTCGCCGTGTTGTCTACCTTTGAACATCGTTCATTCGACCTTGCTGATTTGCCCATTGTATTCACGCCACAAACCGATTTAGCAATGCTTAACTTTATTGCCAATTACATTATCCAAAATGGCAAAGTGAATAAAGATTTCATCAAAAAGCATGTTAATTTCCGCAAGGGAACCACAGACATTGGCTATGGTTTACGTCCAACGCATCCATTAGAAATGAAAGCCAAAAACGTTGCCACTGCAGGTGACTCTACCCCGATTGATTTTGACGAATTTGCTAAATTTGTGGCTGACTATGATGTTGAATCTGTCAGTAAGTTGTCTGGTGTACCAGAACATAAGCTTATTGAGTTGGCAGAGCTTTATGCAGATCCAGATCGTAAAGTGACTTCATTCTGGACCATGGGCTTTAACCAACATACTCGTGGTGTGTGGTGTAATAATCTGATTTATAACATTCACTTGTTAGTCGGTAAAATCTCTACTCCAGGTAACAGCCCATTCTCATTAACGGGTCAACCGTCTGCTTGTGGTACAGCACGTGAAGTGGGTACATTCTCACATCGTTTACCTGCGGACATGGTAGTGACTAACCCTGAACACAGAAAGCGCGCCGAAGAGATTTGGCATATTCCGAGTGGTATTATTCCACCAAAACCTGGTTACCATGCAGTAGAGCAAAACCGTCGCTTAAAAGATGGCGATCTAAATTGTTACTGGGTACAAGTGAACAACAATATCCAAGCAGGCGCCAATATTAACGAAGAAGGTTTACCGGGCTACCGTAATCCTGAAAACTTCATCGTAGTGTCTGATGCATATCCAACTGTTACCACCCAAGCCGCCGATTTAATTTTACCAACAGCAATGTGGGTCGAAAAAGAAGGTGCCTACGGTAATGCTGAACGTCGTACTCAATTTTGGCATCAAATGGTTAAAGCACCAGGCGAGTCACAGTCTGATTTATGGCAGTTAATGGAATTCTCTAAGCGTTTCACTACTGACGAAGTTTGGCCTGCAGAAGTGTTAGCTGCTAACCCTTCGTTTAAAGGTAAAACCTTATATGAAGTGCTTTATCTCAATGGCAATGTTGATAAATTTCCATTGGCAGATGCTGATCAAAAATACTTAAATGATGAAGCTAAGCATTTTGGTTTTTACGTTCAAAAAGGTTTATTTGAAGAATATGCCACCTTTGGACGTGGTCATGGTCATGATTTAGCTGACTTTGATGTATACCACAAAGAGCACGGTTTACGTTGGCCGGTGGTTAATGGCAAAGAAACCAAATGGCGTTTCCGTGAAGGGTCAGACCCATACGTTAAAGCGGGTACAGAATTTGAGTTTTACGGTAAGCCAGATGGCCGTGCAGTTATTTTCGCATTGCCTTACGAGCCTGCTGCAGAGTCACCAGATGAAGAGTTCGATATTTGGCTATCAACAGGTCGTGTGCTTGAACATTGGCATTCTGGTTCAATGACACAACGTGTACCTGAACTTTATAAAGCCTTCCCTGATGCAGTGTGTTTTATGCATCCTGAAGATGCTAAAAAGCGCGGTTTACGTCGTGGTGATGAAATTAGAATTGTTTCTCGTCGTGGTGAAATTAAAACCCGTGTTGAAACACGAGGACGTAATAAGCCGCCTGTTGGCTTAGTGTTTGTGCCTTGGTTTGATGCCAGCCAGCTCATTAATAAAGTGACGTTAGATGCGACAGATCCTTTGTCAAAACAAACTGACTATAAAAAATGTGCTGTAAAGATTGTTAAGGCTTAAGGAGACAGACCATGAAAACAGGTAAATTATTATCGATTATCGCGTTATTAGGTTTCTCTGTAAGTGTAATGGCTACCAGCATACCTGAAGACAAAATCGACACATTACGTTTAGCGCCAATTAATGTAGAACCGACACCGCCTGCGATGCAAGCTGTGATCAATACCGATGTTAAGCAGGTACGTAATTACCCAATGCAGCCACCGGTGATCCCGCACAAGATTGATGGTTATCAAATCGATCTTAAAGTGAACAAGTGTATTCAGTGTCATGCCCGTACTAGTACTGGTCATTCACAGGCTCCAATGGTGAGCGTGACTCACTATATGGACCGTGATAATAATTTCTTGGCTGATTTATCACCACGTCGTTATTTTTGTACTCAGTGCCATGCACCGCAGTTAGATGCCAAGTTATTAGTTGAAAATGACTTTGTCGATATTGATCACTTAATGAAGGCGAAAGCCCCAGTTAAGCACTAGGAGTCACTATGATTGCAAAATTGTTTGAGCAACTAAAAATAGTGTGGAAAGTGCTGTGTCGTCCGAGTGTCCATTACAGTCTTGGCTTCTTAACCATTGGTGGATTTATCGCTGGGGTGATTTTCTGGGGCGGATTTAACACCGCCTTGGAACTGACTAACCGCGAGCAATTCTGTATTGGTTGCCATGAAATGGAAAACAATGTTTATCAGGAACTGCAAACGACTATTCACTTCACTAACCGAAGTGGTGTGCGTGCAACCTGTCCTGATTGTCATGTGCCACATAACTGGACCGATAAAATTGCTCGTAAAATGCAAGCTTCTAAGGAAGTGTGGGGCAAAATATTCGGTACTATTAGCACGCGAGAAAAGTTTGAAGGTAAACGTCGCGAGCTGGCGGAACATGAATGGGAACGCCTCAAAGCTAACGATTCGTTAGAGTGCCGTAACTGTCATAACTTCGACTATATGGATTTCACTCGTCAGTCTAAGCGTGCATCACAAATGCATTCAACATCACTGGCTAGCGGCGAAAAAACCTGTATCGATTGTCATAAAGGTATTGCACACCAATTACCTGATATGGCGGGTGTAGAAGGGTTCTAAACCGGTTAATATTGTAAGTGTATAGAAAAGGCCAGCAAATTTGCTGGCCTTTTGTTTTATGCATTTCGAACTAAAGTTGTTTACGTTAAATCAACCTGTTGTCCAATCACATCAATTAAATATTCAGTGAAATCATGGCCATGGTTTTGCAACATTTTCGGAAACATTGAAATAGGCGTTAACCCTGGGAAGGTATTGATTTCATTCAAGAGGATTTGATTATCATCAGTTAAAAAGAAATCAATGCGCGACAAGTGACGTAATTTCATCCCTTTAAAGGCTTTTATTGCGTAATCCCGGATCAGCTGACTGATCTCAGGGCTGAGGTTATCAGCAACAACGTCGGTACGGGCCTTACTATTTTTAGCGTACTTTTCATCAAATGAATAAAAGGTATTGCTGTCGCAAATAATTTCGCCCGGTAAGGTAGCTACCACTTCCCCTTGGTATTGGTATACGGCGACTTCTAATTCACGCGCATGGATGGTTTGCTCAACAACCACATATGGAGCGTAACTAAACGCATCTTTAAGTACGTTAGCGATATTGGCTTTAACATCGACTTTATAGCATCCCACAGACGATCCTTGTGATGCCGCTTTTACAAAAACAGATCCCCAATGATCAAATGCCGTTTCAGTTTGCTTGATTGCATCATCATCTAGTTGGTGCAAAAAGATGTAAGGCGTGTTTGGTACGCCTAAAGCTGAAAACCACATTTTAGCGGTGATTTTATTAAAGCAATTGCTTGAGGCTTCAGATTCACAACCAAAGTAGGGCAGTTGGATTAAGTTAAAGTACGATTGAATATCACCGGTTTCACCCGGAAATCCATGAATACACGGGATCACATAATCAACTGACCATGCTGGCGTATTGTTATCTTCAAAACGAATTTCACGGCGATTAGTCAGGTCGCATAATTTACCGTCTTCAGTGTGATAATGACCGTGTTTATCGAGTACTAACTTAAGTACCGAAAATTTATCTGACTTTGCCAGTGATGACTCAAAAAAACGTGCAGACATTAACGAAATATCGTGTTCTGCACCGCCACCGCCGCACAATAACAGCAGATTAATCTTTGGCATGGTTGCTCCTGAAAGACCCAAAAAATGGGCTGAATTTGAATTAGATTAGCCCTAAAAAAGTAATGCTTATGATAAAGACCCACAGCCATACAGTGCAAGTAAGAGTTAATAATATTTCAGCTATTTATGTCTATTTCCGACGTTAATGCGATTAAATAACCTCAACGAGATAATAAACAGCTATCACATCTCCATTACCTCACGAAGCGATTGTATTAATTGGCAATATCATAAGCGTTAGTGGCATCCGTCTTGGTTAGTCACATCCGTTCTAAGTGGCCATAATATGCTGGGTGGAGTCATACACTGTCGTTTTGTTGTCGACAATCTCAGCGTTATCTTTTCTGCATCAGCCGTAAAAAAGAAAAACCTCTTTTTATTTTCATAAAAAAGAGGTTTTTAATCAATCAATATAATGTCTGCTATCGTGGTCAACTACATTGATTATATTGATGTACTAACAAACGTATGACAGTAGAATACTTAAGCTTATTGCTTCAATCTTAGTCTCTGCGGTGTAATATTTTAATCTTACCTAGAAGCGATAAGTTAAGTTCACCGAACCATTCACAGGCGCGCCGTAATAACCGATAGTGGCCAAGCTGTTAATGTATTTTTCATCGGTGAGGTTATTAATGTTAGCTCTCAGATTTAGGTCTTCAGAAATATTCCAACTTGCGAAAGCGTTAACGACTAAATAGGCATCTTGTTCTACATTAGAATCAACATTTTTGGTTTCAGATTGCCATCTGCCGCCTAATCCAACGCTTACTTCTGGCAATTGTGGGATGGTATAATCCATCGAAAAGTTAACAACGTTTCGGGCTGCCCATTCATTTGCCTCAGCGCCATCTTCATCTTCTACATCTAGCAGCGTATAAGCTAATACGGCATTGAGGTTGTCTGTTATGTGTCCAGTGACTTCAACTTCAAAGCCTTTCGATTCGACATTGGCACCTTTATAATAGTAATTTCCGTTGGCATTAAGGCCGGCGTAGCTAGCGAGGTTATTTTGCTCAGCACTAAATAGTGCAAAGGTAGCCATTAAATCATTATCAAGCCATAGGGTTTTAAGCCCAAGTTCGTAATTGACGCCTTTAGTGGGGTCTAAAAAATACCCATCGTAATCATACTGCTCTTGCGGTTGGTAAATGTCTGAATAACTGAAGTAAGTGTTGATATCCTCTGTGATGCTGTAAACCACACCAGCATAAGGGCTAAACTCGCTTTCGTCGTTGTCGATATCAACGCCGCTATTAATACCTTCGCGGGTATATTTAATCGCATTAAAGCCAGCAACTACGAATAGGCTGTCATTAATATTGAACTTAGTCGAACCATAGGCGCGAAGTAAGCTTACATCGATGTCAGAGTACTCCACTTTATCGCCCCATTCAGGCTCAGGGATCGCATTGAGATCGTAAGGGAAGGCTGGGGTTGGACCATATGCAGGAGTCGCTGCAAAATCAAATGGGTGTTGGTACATGTATTTTTTACTTTGAGAACCGCTTAACCCTAAGGTCAGTTCGTGATCTTGACCAAATAAGCCATAATGACCAATTGTGGTGATGTCCAAAATATCGGCTGAAAACTCAGTGTCGTAACGACCAGGCCAACCATTTAATCCTAAGCCTGTGTCCTTATCAATGGTTCCAGAAGCATAAAATAACTTACTTTCATCTTCTAATCCTTGATGATTATAGGCAACTTTAAGGTCCCAATCGTTAGGCATTATGTAAGTATACTCAACAAATGCGGTTGTATTGATGGTGTCCCACATAGTCCACTCTTGTGTGGTGCTAGCGCTGGTATCCCATTCAGCTTGGGTGCCGTCAGTATAGTTAAATACTAATCCGCCCCAGGTATTACCGTCTGTGTTGGCATCTTGGTATGAAAACCCTAATGTTAGCGTTGAGTTATCTGTTAATTGACCATCAACGACAGCGTAAATATAACCACGATCGTTTTCTAGGCCATCTAAGTATGATCCTTTGTCTTCTACTACCGCAACAACTCTACCAGCCCAACTACCGCTTTCTGTTAACAGGGCAGAGTAATCAGCTTGTACGCGCTTAAAGTCATCTGAGCCATATGAGATGCCTACTTCACCTTCATTTTCGTTAGTCGGGCGTTTACGCACATAATTAATGGTACCAGCAGAATTACCTATTCCGGTTAGTAGCCCGTTAGCGCCACGAATAACTTCAATTTTTTCATAACCATAAGCTTCCATTGCACCAGTGACGATCCCCCAGTCATTGGGCAAACCGACGCCATCAATTTGGGTACTTTTAATTTCAAAGCCGCGAGAAGTATATTGTGTGCGGTTTGTTTCCCATTCTTCAACATTAATACCCGTCGCAAGACGAAGTACGTCGTTAAGGTTATTGGCCCCAAAATTAGTTATCTGCTCGTTGGTAACCACACTGATTGACTGCGGTGTCTCATCAATCTCCATAGTTAACCCAGTAGCGCCTTGGCTAACGCGTTTATAACGAACACCCAAGATTTGAATTTTTTCTATGTTTTGATCATTGTTGTCAGCATTTTGTTGTTCTGCTGCAAGGGCAATGGGCTGTACTAGAAAGCCCATTGCCAAAACTAATGATGAAAGTGCAAAGGTATGTTTAGGTTTCATGTTGTGCCTTATCTGTGTCTTTTTCTAATGATGAATATTATTAACGGCGAACCATAGCGCTTATCAGACGCTAATGTTATTGCTAATGATTATCATTAGCAACCACGGCCGAGGCTAGATTGATTGAAATGTGAGCATTAACGCAAAATTTACAATTGATAATAATTATCACTCAATAGTTGTTGAGATTGGTTATCAATCGTATTAGCATGTGTGGAAAATTAATATCTATAAAGACAGCGGACAAATTTGGACATCAGATGGCAAAACGTAGTAATCGATTTTGGTTTAAGCTTCATGGCTGGTTTTCATTACCCGTATGGATAATTTTTTGTTTTGTGTGCCTTACAGGAACGATTTCAGTGATAAGCCATGAATTAACCTGGCTTACTAATCCTGACTCGAGGGCTAGTAACCCGCAAAATCTGGCAGAAAAACCGATGTCAGAACTCGTTGAAATTGTGCAACAAGCGCACCCCACAGCTAACATCACCACAGTGATGAGCTTTGAATCTTATCTGGTTAATGCGGTTATTTTTAACGATAGCGATGCGCCTTTTGCCATTGCTTATGTAAATCAATACACCGGCCAAATACAAGCAATCAATCTTGGTATGACTTTCACTAATTTTATGCGCTCCTTACACGGTTGGTTACTGTTTCCATGGCATGTTAATTACAGTGTCGGCTATTACATTGTCTGTTTTATGGCCATCGTTATGTTGGGGGCGTTGATATCTGGACTGGTGATTTATAAAAAGTTTTGGCGTTCATTTATCCAGCCTAAATTACGTATCAATCAAGGTAAAAAAACATTGCTTGCAGATTTACATCGATTGGCAGGTGTGTGGTCAATGTGGTTTTTAATGCTGATGAGTATTACCGGTTTATGGTATTTAACCCAAGCGATTTTGTGGCACAACCACATAGATTTGGAGCCACATGCACCTTTAATTGAGGCAAGCCAAGTGCCTACATCAGCAAATGATGCTCCTATTAGACCGTATACATTATCTAATGCGCTGCAAGTGGCCGAGCAAAAATTCCCAGGCTTTAAAAGTACCTACATTATGCTTCCTGAGCACCAACGAGATACTTACAAGGTGTATGGCCAGGGAGATCATATTTTCTATGACCAGTACGCTTATGGCGTGACAGTGAATCCATGGAGCGGCACCATTGAAAGTGAAAGATCGCCAGCGGCAATGACCACCTTACAAACGCTTTCGCATATTGCTGATCCACTGCATTACGGCACAATAGGCGGGCTGTGGACAAAAGTGATTTGGTTTATCTTCGGCATTTTTCTAACGGGGATGTCTATCACAGGATTTTTAATGTGGGGAAGTCGAACCGTAAAAGCCGCCAGAACCGACCTAGATGATCCGTTGGCAATGCATAACTCACAGCTAGTCGAGCAGGAAGGTAACTAATGGCCCGCATTAAAAACACCATATGGAATCGTTACAAGTATAAAATAAATGGCTTAATGTTAGTGCTAGTTTGTTATTTTCTATATCAGTCTCTATTCCCGCAATTCCCTGATGCATGGGAAACTCAAGCGGTTGGCGCTTTTGAAATAACACCTATGCCGTATAATCTTGATCCGCCATATCTTCACGATGGTACCTACACTAAAGATTTTTTATTATTGTTTAGTCAGGGGCAGGTAAACAAAATCCGTCAAGCATATTTAAATATTGGCACAGAGCCCTTACCATTAGAAACACTGCAAATGGGCGATGCAGGTATCTTGCATGGCAGTCAGCATGGACAAGAAGTTCATGCTATTGCGCCAGAAGTATTAACCGCAGAACACAAGGCTTGGTTAACCATTGAAAATTGGCAGGGGCAACAGCAAGTCATTAGCTGGAAGTTACCTGATGCATTTTATCAGTCATCAAACTAAACGATTGTAGTCTTTGGGGCAGCTTGGTTTTATCGAGCAGTTTGTCGATGTTAAATGTAATCGCATTGCATTTAACATCGTATTCTTAGGGTTTATATTCCGAAAGCTTCGCGTTCAGAAACACATTCGTATTCAGCCATTTCAAATTCACGGCAAATCAGTGGCCGAACTTCGTAAATCGAACACATCATAGTGTCTCGGTCTAGTGCTGCACACCAACCATCATCAAGTCGGCGCATCACTTCTCCGCCCCAATTATCTTTGGCTATATACACTTTAGGCACACCGGTTTCGGTTATTAACATCACTTCTAAACGGCAACAACAGGCTTGGCAATTTGAACAGGTCACAGCCGGTTGCTCTACAGAGTTTATTGTTGCGGGAGTCGATGATTTATCGGACGACTCAGGGAACATGGTAATGATATTGGTGGGCATTTAAGGGCTGCAGTTGAACATTTGGGCTAAGGATAGCGTAGATTTGTTCATGAAAGATAAATTTACTTCAAATAGAGGTGATATTTAATTTGTGATGACAACCAAATTACTCCAGTACTCAGAATTTATATTTTATTTCAACAGTTTATTTGTTATATTTTTGAGGTGAAAAGGTTGAAAGTAATGGTGAAATCAGCTGTTTACTCATTTCATTAATAAGAATAATAAGAATAATAAGAATAACAAGTCAACAAGGAGTTGTTGTGTGAAAGGATATCGACGATTGCTGCAAAGCGCATTTTGCGTGGTTTTATGTTGCGTTTCAACATTGGGTTATTGCCTAACCGAACTGAGTAAAGATGAGGGATATATTCTTGTTGCTATGAAAATTGAGCAAGGTTACGTACCGAGTCATATTACGTTAGACAGTGAAGGATGGTTGTCGGACTTAAGGTTTGAAAAACTTAAGTCAAACTATAATTACTGGCTCGTAGTGGTAGATGCAGGCAGCTACACTTGGAATCGCGTGTACCTAGGAAAACAGACTTATATTGACTTAGCGGATCAGAAGTACGTGATTAATGTTGAGGCCGGTAAAATCAATTATGCAGGCCATCTTTCAATGTATACCGAGATGAATGGCAGCTTAAATTACTTGATTGGTGGTGCTAGGTTCTATTTTAATAACAAAGCCAGCCAAGCCCTGGAATACATGGAATCTAGCTATCCTGAAGTATTGGCTCAATATAATTTGAACTACACCGGCAAAGAAAAAGACCACTTTTTTGAATATGCTAAAGCAATTGAAGGGAATCAATTATGAAGCTGATTAAATGTATTCTTATTGCATTATCGTTTTTCTCGATGACCGTCGCAGCAAGCCTTGAAGACGACTTCTTCAGAAATCCAGATGTCGTTGCACCGAAGTTAAGTCCGCAGGGGCAACATTTACTATATAAAAAACTGGTCGATAACAATTATACAGTGATACTTGCTGGCACAGATTTTAGTTGGGATACCAAGGTGATTAGTTTTAGCCAGCAATCTAGAAGGTCCATTAGTGATTTTGGCTGGTTAGGTAAAGAGTATTTTAGTGTCACGACATTTGATCGCCATTCTGGCATCCAGTTGTTGATTTACAAAGTTGATGCAGCCAATAGCGTCACTCAGGTTGCTTTACTAAAACAAACTTACTTATTTGATCCATTACTCGCGGTTGACGATATTTTTATCGCCCAGCGCTATAAAAATGGCAAAGCACATTTATTTACTATTAATGTAACTGATGATGCTTTTGAAGCGCAGTTTCGCAGTAAAAAGAGTATATCAATAGGCCCATTTCCTGAAGGATCATGGTTACTTAATCCTTTTGGTGAACCTAACGTTAATTTTATTAGCAAAGGGGGCGTAACAGAGGTTCATGTTAAAAAAGCTGACAGTCGTAAGTGGCAACAAGTTTGGCGGCAAGATGATCAAACTAAATTTATACCAGTATGGTTTGATGATGCTAAAAATGAATTATTAGTGTTATCCGAACAGCAAAATGGTTATCAAAGCTTATCTCGATATGATGTTCAGTCTAAGACTTTTACTGGTGAAGTTTACAGTCTGCCAGGGCGTGATATTGTCGGCATTATTCAAAACCCTTACGACAGCAGCATCATAGGTTACACCTATATGCTCGGTGGAGTGTTAGTTCAAAATTATGACAATAAGTTGTCAACATATACTGGTACATCTGAGGGTAAAGGAGATAAAGAAGACAATTATGTTATTCACTTTGATCAAGATTACCAAAAAATAGTGACGATTAGCCAATCGATCGATTCACCTTCTGCTTATTATTTATTCGATGCCGAAACAGGTAAAAGCCAGCTTATAGGTGAAGAGCGACCTTGGTTAAATCAATACTCATTAGGCAAAAGTTTAGTGATTAAATCGACTTCTTCCGATGGTGTTGAAATTGAATCTTATTTAACGATGCCAAGCAATTCTGCCGCTAAAGACGTCCCATTGCTTGTGATGCCTCATGGTGGACCGTTAGGTGTTAATGATACGAGACACTTTTCAGTTGATGTACATTATTTTGTTCAAAAAGGTTATGCAGTATTAACCCCAAATTATCGCGGTTCATCAGGCTTTGGCAAAAAATTTCTTAATAGTGGCAAGCGTCAATGGGGCCGACTAATAGAAGATGACATTGAGTCTGCCGTTACCAAAGTCATTGCTCGAGATGATATTGACGGCCAAAAAGTGTGTGTGTTTGGGATCAGTTATGGTGGGTACTCTGCATTAATCAGTGCTATAAGACGACCAGATTTATATAAATGTGCCATCTCTTATGCCGGTGTGACAGACATACCATTACTGTTTTCTGATCATAATATTTCTGAAAAAGATGATTCTCGGCGGGTTTTGATCGATATTCTTGGTGACCCAAATGAATCTTGGGATACCTTAATTGAGTATTCACCGGTGTATAGAATGAATGAATTATCTATTCCAATTTTTATTGCTCAAGGCGGGAGGGACCGCGTAGTCGATTCGGAACATTATTTTCGATTGAAATATGTGTTAGATAAATTAGGCAAGTCGTATGAGTCTATATTTTTTGAAAATGAAGTACATGGATTTAACTACATCATTACACAACAAGCGCTATACAATAGTATTGATAAATTCATGCAGAAAAGTTTTGCTCAAAGTGAAATCGCTTCATCCTTATAATCTTAAACAGTTAATCAAAGCCACTGTAATTCAGTGGCTTTGATTGCCCGTTAATAGTATTAAACCCTATCTGGCTCTGTAAATGAAAAACTTACGAAAAAATAGATGTTTATAATTCAACCACTTTACCAGTTAGTGCAACGCCTGCAACAATATTGCCAGCACCGCACTGGAAAGTGTCATTGCTACTAGTAAGATTGTTTTTATAATTTGATTTGATTTCAACAACAGCATTACCGCCTTCTTTAATCGCTCGCTCTTTTAGCGCGATCATTGCCGATAGAAATACCCAATGGCAAGCTTCGATATCAGATTTATTAAAAGCATTAGTCTTTTTATTAGCACTGAATTCACCGATAATTTTTACTGGCTCAGAATAAGCTTGATCACCAAAATAAAAGGCTACATTGCTGCCAAGTTTATTTTTTGCGTGTTCTGTACTCAGCGCATCTGCTACCGAATAACTGCCGACATCGTCGCGGGCATAAGAAACAGAAGGGGCAATAGCGAGTGCCAGAGATAATGCGATGATTTTGTTTTTCGTACTATTGTTTTTCATACTAAGAAACATCCTTTTAATTGGTTTGGCTTTTACGGTGAAAATCCTTTGTGCGAAGCAAAATAACATTAACTCACTGATTTTACACCTATCAATGAGAAATATTCAATTTTTCGGCAGGTGATAAAGTTGAGTAGAAACCATAAGGTATTAGCAGATGCAATCAAGTGTGTTGATATATTTGGGGTAAAATAATGTCTATGCAGTGATAAACATTGCACAAACACAAACAGTGATGGGGTCATATTTGCTTGTTCATTAACATCGCAACTTCTAGAAAATGTGGTCAACATGTGAGTGAGTAAGCCTTAGCTCATCACTTTGCCATGGCTCACGCTTAATCAGCTTCATTAAGGGTAACGCTTCACTTCCCTGTGATGGCGAGACAAAATAACATGGCTATTGCTTTGTTTATCTTATATAGAAGCGGGGAGATCGGAGATAAATGAAGCCCATAAGTTCATCAGTACGATGGCCAATGTTAATGCTGATGTGCTGACGATAATGAATTTCCTTCGCTGTCATAAAATCCTGAAGCGCTGTGTTCAATAAAACCTAAGTTGATCATTTTTCTAAAAAACGGGTCAGATTCATTATCGCCAATATCAGCAAAGTCAGTAGATTGGTACGCAGAGAATGTATCTAGCTGTTGTTGAATCATTTTGTTGTCGTATGTTACTTCGGCTAATTGCCAATTTACGGCTTTATCTGCAGATTCAGTTTTATCTGACAATGTAGTACTAATGCGTTGTACTAGTTTTTTTGCTGGAAACCACCATATATCAACCGTTTTTGTATTTTTTTGTTGTTGATAATGTTCTAGTTTATCGCAACCTTGTCCAGTAGTTTCAATGAGTGTTGACTGCTTTTGAAATAATGGATGGAGTAATTGTGCATGATATTGCCATGCTTGATTAGATATCGTTTTGGTTGCTTCATATTCAATGGCGCGTTTGTCATCGATGAAGTATGAGGTTTTTTTCATGTGATTATGTGGCAGTGTGGTCCATTGTGTTGCGACTTGTTGATTGTTGATGTGAAATACAGAATTTTGGGCTCTTAATAATACCAGTTGGTTTTGTTTGTTTGATGCTGCATCGTGAGTCGTTTGTTCAATGTTATAGGTCGCCATGAAAGCAGTTGATTGGCAAGTGTCACTTGCTGATGCAAATAACGGGAAAGTGATAGCGGTTAGTAACAATAGAGTTTTCATGTGTTTTGTCTTATTGGCTGGTCAAGTATCAAGGCGCAAGCTAAAAGTTAAAGAATAGGGGCAAGCCCCTATTCTTTATTGATGACTTTTTACTTATTTATCTCACGTTCAGGTTATTTAGCTGACTTTACTGGGGGGTACCAGAAAGATTGCCAGCGTAGTCCATCACATGGAATATTAAGCTTTGCTCGTTAGTTCCTGTAATTAAGTGAGCGCCAGGTCCTACAGCAAAAACACCAACGTCTTCACCCGCATGCGTTTCACTATCGAGTGGCACTAGCGACTCTTGGTGGAACCCTGCAGTTGATGTATCAATATCGGTTAAGTCAACGCGGCCTGTTACTGCAGCAGCTGCATAACTGGCATCGGCATCGGTTTGTGTGCCTAAATCTCTAAAGCCAAGGCCGTTGGTATAACCTACTGTGGTATAAGGCATGTCGTCTGAGGCTAAACTTGGTTCAGTCGCACCAATACCAACCACTTTACCTAAGATTGGGTTACCGCGTTTAGGGTAGCCTGCAATGGTAAATACATGGCTGTGATCAGCAGTAACAATAATTAAGGTGTCTTCTTGGCTTGTTGCATCAACCGCGACTTGCACAGCCTTAGCAAACTCAATAGCGTCATTTAGCGCGTTATAAGCATTGCCGGCATGGTGAGCATGGTCAATTCGACCAGATTCAACCGTTAAGAAGAAACCTTTGTCGTTATTATCAAGCACCTTAATGGCAGTGGCGGTCATTTCTGACAAGCTAGGTTCACCGGCAATATCATTTTTACGGTCAGCTTCGTATTGCATGTGCGATTCGTTAAATAAACCAAATACCCGCGGTGTTGTTTCAGTGTCTATAGCATTAAATGAAGTCTGGTCAAATACATAAGCACTTGTTGCGTATTGAGCTTGCCATTCGGCGGTCAAGTCACGGCCATCAGTACGGTCACCTTCAATGGTACTGACTGCGTCATTGCTGTTATATGCTACATCTTTAGGTAAAAAATGACGGCGACCACCACCCATAACCACTTCAATACCATCAACATCTACACCGGCATATCGAGCTTCTAAGTTGGCTTCAAAATTGACTAACTGTAATGCAATATCTTCACAATTAGCGCGTTCAGGGTTGTTGGCAATGTCCATATCTGAGATATCTTCCCAATTACGATCTGCTGACTTTGCATAAGTTGCAGCAGGTGTCGCGTGGGTAATACGTGCGGTAGAGATAACACCCGTTGATTTACCTGCAATCTCAGCTAATTCTAAGGCAGTGATCATCTCAATACCTTTAGTGCTAGCACAATTGCCACGAACCACATCTTCGTCAACACCTAACACGCCAGCATCTGTTTTAACGCCCGACATCATCGCTGTCATTGTTCCTGCAGAATCTGGTGTTTGTGCATCAACGTTGTAGGTTTTTGCTAAACCAGAAAATGGAAACTTATCAAAGCTTAATTGGTTTTCTTCACCCATCATGCCTTTATTCTGACCATCTAAAATACGCGCTGCGGTTACCGTTGAAACACCCATACCGTCACCAACAAATAAAATCACATTTTTAGCTGAGCCTTTAAGTGCGGTTATTTCTGCTGCGGTAGATGCAGTTGCAATCGATACGTTGGCATTGTTTGCTAATTGGCTATCAATTTTATTCCAAACATCGTCTGCCGTTTCTATTTCGGCAGCGCCTTGTTTAAACCATGAGTTATTTAAACTGGTTAATAGTTCGGTATCGTTTACTGTGGTCGCAGCAGGTGAACATACATATTGAGTTGATGTTATTTCAGACGCATCTAAAACGGTATCAGCATTTGCATCGATACCCGAGTCGATTTGCACACCACCATTGAGACAATTTGCATTACCTACCGCTAAGGGGGTTTGGGTAATTAATGCATTGGTTCCGTTAGTACCATTAGTACCATTAGTACCATTTGAGCCATCAGATCCATTGATGCCGTTAGTTCCATCGGTGCCATTGTCACCGTTATCGCCACAAGCTGATAATGCCAAAACCAAAGAAACTGTTAATGTTGATAATATAAATTTATTCATCATAAAAACCTTATAGGGTCTATTGACCAACTAAACCAAGAGCACGATTGATTAAATGGAATACAACGCTTTGTTCAACTGTACCTTGAACTAAGTGCGCACCTGGGCCTGATGTATGAATAGCCACATCTTCTCCCGCGTGAGTTTCGCTATCTAATGGCACCGTCACTTCTTGGTGATAACCAGAGGTTGTTGTATCGATTGCGGTGATGTCTTGACGGCCTGCAACGGCTTCAGCAGCATAAGATGCATCGCCATCTGTTTCAGCCCCTAAGTCTCTGAAACCAAGTCCATTGCTATACCCTAATGTGGTGTAAGGATTACCAGCTGAATCTTCGCTAGGCTCAGTCGCACCAATACCAACCACTTTACCCAAAATAGGATTACCACGTTTTGGATAGCCTGCAATGGTAAATACATGGCTGTGATCAGCCGTGACAATGATTAGTGTTTCTTCATCATTTGTTGCGTCTAATGCCGCTTGAACAGCATTTGAAAATTCAATGGCATCATTAAGCGCTGTGCTTGCACTGCCAGCATGGTGGCCATGGTCAATTCGTCCAGACTCAACCGTTAAGAAGTAACCTTTTGGATTGTTATCAAGTATTTTAATGGCTTTTTCTGTCATTTGAGACAGGCTGGGTTCGCCTGCAATATCATTGGCTCGGTCAGCTTCGTATTGCATATGCGATTCATTGAATAAAGCAAAAACACGTTCAGTGGATTCTGTATCAATGGCATCAAATCCAGTTTGGTCAATAACGTATTGACCATTTGGATACATAGCACTCCATTCTGCGGTCAAATCGCGGCCATCGGTACGGTCGCCTTCAATAGCGCTAACGGCATCGACACTATTAAATGCGGCATCTTTAGGTAAAAAATGACGACGACCACCGCCCATCACAACATCAATGCCGTCTACATCAACACCGGTGTAACGTTGTTCTAGATTTTTTTCAAAGTTAACCAGTTGTGATGCGATATCTTCGCAATCTGCACGTTCAGCATTATTGTCAATATCCATGTCTGAGATATCTTCCCAGTTACGGTCTGCTGATTTTGCATAAGTGGCGGCTGGCGTTGCGTGAGTAATACGTGCGGTTGATAGCACACCCGTCGATAAGCCTTTTATTTCGGCTAACTCTAAGGCGGTTACTACTTCATTGCCTTTGACTGAGGCACAAGTACCACGAACGACGTCTTCATCAACACCCAGAACCCCGGCGTCTGATTTTAAGCCGCTCATCATGGCTGTCATGGTGCCTGCTGAATCTGGTGTTTGTGCATCTACATTGTAAGTTTTAACCAGAGCTGAATAAGGAAATGTTTCAAAGCTTAAGTAACCTTCTTCACCAGAATTACCGGCTAATTGGCCTTTTAAAATCCGAGCTGCGGTAAGTGTGGAAATCCCCATGCCATCGCCAACAAACAAGATGACATTTTTTGCCCTTGTTGATCTTGATTGTTGTAATTTTTCTGTGATGGTTGCTTGGCCGTCTTTATACCAAGCATTATTGAGTTGTGTGTCAGTCGTTGTCGCTGCGGTTGCAGAACCTGCGTATGTTGCCGAAGACAATATACTAGCGATAACCACTGATAAGCCTTGTTTGAGCATATTCATATTACCTATGTTGTAGTTAAGTTATTTGAGAACCTGGCCATAACATAGAGGTTTACAATGAACGTTAAGTAACACTGCGATTACAATTTGATTACAAGAGCGTTTGGGTTTTATGTGTATATAATCAAGCTGCTGATTTTATTGTTATTTAATAATGATCTCTGTATTGGTGTTATTACCGAATAATAAGTTTGTTTGGTCGCTATACTACTCAATGTTCGGAATGTAATTAATAGCAACACTATGATTAAATTATATTTTATGAGTAAATAATTATAAATCCTACCGTAATCTGAGTTGAAAGAGGTTAAGTTGATTAGCTATAACAGAGGGGCATCGTTGTACTCCTACCTTGCTCGTGTGTTTATTGACTCAATCAATCGCAGCCCTACCTTATGGCAGAATAGTTGAGTAAGATGTTATTAATTAAAACTATTAAATCAGGACTGTTTGTATGGGGGAAGTTATGAGTAAAGAGATGAGTGAAGCAAATAGTGAAGTAAACAGTGACAAAATGAGTGAGTCTGCTTTAAACGCATTGAAAATCGCGTTTACCTACATGCCTAAATCAATTGAAGTGACTAAATATGAGTATGGCGACAGCTACCAAAAAATATTAGATCACATAGAAACCGTTAGGGAAATATTACTGATTAATGATGTTGATCCTGAAGAAGTTTATGGTGAAGTTAACCCTGAGAGTACGCCCAACTCAACCTATTGATTGAGTGAGTGTAGTGAATGTCTGTTAGGGCGTGATAAAAATGGATCACTTGCCTTTTTAAAACCTCATGGCCAGTAAACGGCTCTTGTTGCAAAGATATGCTTTTATATGTTTAATCCACCATGCCGACGTTTTTATTTGACGCTGCTACAGCGTCATTTTTACCTGAATTTTATGTTAATCAATACACTGTTAACAAGTAACATTTGGCGAGCATTCGTTACTCACTATTTTAGCTATGAATACTTAGCCAGTTGCTGTGGTGTAGGTTTTATGGAGTAAGTATGTTTTTAAAAAATGATGTAGAAAAACTTGAAGAGGGCTATATGCTAGCCAAACAGGCATTACCTGATATTGATAGATCTAGTGGTTATCCCAACTATCCAGCAGTTATCTCTAAATTTATGAGGGCTCTTTGTTGCCCTCCATGGGGGAAAATTGATTACGATCCTCGACAAATAAAGAATATTATGTCCAACATAACCACAGCATCTGCTGATGATCTGTGTAATGTATTAATGGATGTTAATAGGGTTGAACGTTTTGGTGATGGTCAATGGGCTGTTATTTTGGAAGGAGATCTTTTTCCTTTAGTTATCTCCCGTGCATATGAACTGACAAAAACCTAAGAATCAATAAACAAGGACAAAAACAGTTGGTTTGGATTTATGTTGTTAACTCATATAATACTAACTATTAAAATGCAGGAAATTTGCTTTAGCCATTTTTGGAAAACTGTTAAATACTAAAATCTGTGGCTGAAACTGCAGTGAATGTTGGAATTAAACGCATATAACGGTGCGTTATATTACTAAGGAAAGTATAAATGATCGCATTTAAAATCTTGTTGTTAATTCAGGGCCACCGCATGAGTGCTTAACTTTTAACCTAAGCACCAAAACCAGCCTTTAATACCGCCTCAAGCATCGATGTATTCATCATGCATCGCTTTTGTTTTCCAACGATGCTTATCTTCGTCGA
>NZ_JACJDU010000080.1:0-9695 GCF_014163715.1 Shewanella sp. SR44-4
ACTTGTGTCTGGTCACGAAAGTGAGCCCACTTCCGACTGGTCTCCCGTTGCAAGATAATTTGAAGAACTTTATTCAAGGAGAAACGCAAATGATGATTTCAACAGAGATTAGTGCCTCTCCTGACGGCGAACAATGGCAGTCCATAGACTGGAAATCCGTTGAACCGCATGTATTAAAGCTTCAGATGCGTATTGCAAAGGCAACACGAGAAGGTAAACACGGTAAGGCGAAAGCGTTGCAATGGATACTGACTCACTCGCGTTCAGCAAAACTTCTTGCTGTTAGACGAGTATCAAAAAACAAAGGCAGTAGAACGCCTGGAATAGATGGTGTCATCTGGAACACGGATGCACGCCGCATGAAAGCAGTAAATCAATTGAGCAGGAAGGCATATCAAGCCAAACCACTCAAGCGTATCTATATCCCCAAAAAGAATGGCAAACTTAGACCTCTTGGTATCCCATGCATGATAGACAGAGCACAACAAGCGCTCCACCTTCTTGCATTAGAGCCTATATCGGAGACGCTTGCTGACCCAAACAGCTATGGATTTAGACCAAATCGTAGCACTGCCGACGCAGTCGATCAGTGCTTCAAATGCTTGGCTCTAAAGAGATCAGCGCAATGGGTTCTTGAGGGAGATATCAAATCCTGCTTCGACAAAATCGGGCATCAATGGCTTGTTGATAACATCGCCATAGATAAACGAATGTTGGAACAATGGTTAAAGTCTGGTTTTATGGATAAAGGGTTGTTTTATCGTACTGATGAGGGCACGCCACAAGGAGGGGTTATATCCCCAACCTTGATGCTAATGACTCTTGCTGGACTTGAACAGCGCATAAAGTCTACAGCACTCAAAAAGGGTGCTAGAGCCAACTTTATTGGATACGCCGACGATTTCGTCGTCACCTGCGCTTCAAAGGAAGTGCTCGAGAACGATATCAAACCGTTGATCGCTGACTTCTTGGCGGAAAGAGGCTTAACACTCTCCGAAGAGAAAACGCACATTACCCACATCAACAAGGGTTTTGACTTCTTAGGGTTCAATCATAGGAAGTACAAAGGAAAATTGCTCATCAAACCGAGCAAGTCCAATACCTTGTTGTTCTTGAGTAACCTGCGCGAACTCATCAAAAAGCACGCAACCATCCCTGTTAACGATCTTATCAAACTGATAAATCCAAAACTAAGGGGTTGGGCGAATTATTATCGTCATTGCGTTGCTAAGCAAGTATTCGGGTATGTTGGGCACAAACTATTCTATACGTTATGGCACTGGGCAGTAAGGCGCCATCCAACAAAGTCTAAGACTTGGATAGCCCTTAAATACTTCATCAACCGAAAAGGCCAATGGCAATTTCACGGTTGGCAGAAGGTCAAGGATATGGATTGCCAATTTAATCTATTCCAAATAGCCAAGGTGCCTATTGAGAGACACGTGAAAATCCGAAGTGCGGCTATACCATTCGACCCTCAGTACCTAGAATACTTGGTTAGGAGAAAATCGAAAAGGCAAGCTCGTAACTCTTGGAATGAATCAGCTCTCACTGCTTTATAAGTTGCTGGGTATCTAACGATACCTTTGTGGAGGCTTGAGCCTAGTGCAGTGAAAGTTGCACGCTGGGTTCTTAGGAGGGCGGCACTTGGTAACAAGTGTCGTCTATCCGACATAAATAATTTGCATACCTTGCTCGCAATTGGTGTGATTCAACTCTGAACTTGAGGACGTTGAAGAAAATAGCGTGAAGCTCACATGGATGTGAGCTTAGCTTTCGCGGTACAGGATGTACCATCGGAAGCGGTAGCATTTTCGAATAAGGCCGAGGTTGATTACAAACGAAGTTAAAGGCTGGATCAATCCCCATGGCGACCTTTTCGCTGTTTGAAAATGTTGCGGGGCGGCTGGGTGATCCAAGAGGGAATAGCCGTTGATTTCCTCTTGGTCTGGTGTGGGTGAAGCGCCACGATGTTAGTGGCCGCAGGCCATATTTCAAACTCATTTTGGGGCATAAATAATTTGCATACCTTGCTTACAATTGGTGTGATTCAACTCTGAACTTGAGGGCGTTGAAGAAAATAGCGTGAGTCCTGACATGGATGTCAGGCTAGCTTTCGGGGTACAGGATGTACCATCGAAAGCGTTAGCATTTTCGAATAAGTCCGAGGCAGGATTCAAATGAAGTTAAAAGCTGGATCCATTTCCGTCGCAATTTTTTCGCCGCTATTGTTTTGTAAATAGCGAAAATGTTGCCGGAACGGCAAGGGTGATCCAAGAGGGGATTGCTGTTGATCCCCTTTTGGCCCGTGCAGGGTGGAACCTTGCGATCTAATTCAAACGAAGTTTGATAAATCTGGTGTGGGTGAAGCGCCACGACGTTAGTGGCCGCAGGCCATAGCAGATATGATGGATCATCATATGACATGATCTCAATTTTGCAGATGCAGCAAGCTAAGCTTTCCATTAGTATAACGAGTCGTTACCATGGGTGTCGGTTCCATCCATTTCTCTCAGGCTCTTTCTAATTATACCGCGCAGGCCTTCGACATATGCTGACAAGATCCGCTTCCAGAAATCGAACAAATCGAATCATCGTCGACACGATGAACCATCAAGTTGTGAACAACCCTTCGACTCAAACAACAGGTATCCCAATGACTAATCAACAGTCCCAGCAAACTCCCCTTACTGTCGAGACAGTCGACGATCTCGCTAAATTGGTCAACTACTCATTGATGGATACGCTTAACCGTGATCCTGACGCGACAGCAAATGGTGACGACCACGCGCCGCGACAAGTATTTTCGGGCCACTATGTGCCTGTTAAACCAACACCGATTGAAAATCCAGAATATGTAGTACACAGCAGCAGCTTGTTTGCTGAATTGGGTTTTGCTGACAGCATGGCGCAGTCAGCCGATTTTATGAGCTTATTCTCCGGCGATCTTTCGAACGTTCCTGTACCCATGAGTAAGGTTGGGTGGGCGTGTGGATATGCATTGTCCATTTTTGGTACCGAATACATTCAACAATGTCCGTTCAGAACGGGCAATGGCTACGGCGATGGTCGAGCTGTTTCTGTGCTTGAGGCTGTGATTAACGATAAACGCTGGGAAATGCAGCTTAAAGGCGGTGGCCGCACGCCATATTGCCGCGGTGCGGATGGTCGCGCTGTGCTGCGATCCAGTGTGCGTGAGTTTCTCGCGCAAGAACACATGCACGCGCTTGGCGTACCAACGTCGCGATCGCTGAGTTTGTATGTGTCTAAAACCGAGACGGTGCCGCGGCCTTGGTATTCTGAGGGCTCTAACGCACAAGATCCTGACCAAATGATTAGTGAGGCGGTTGCTATCTCGACCCGTGTGGCACCTTCGTTTATTAGGGTTGGCCAACTTGAGCTATTTGGTCGCCGCGCCCGCACGCAGGAACACCCGCAAGCGATGGCAGAGCTTGAACTGTTGATGTTGCATTTAATTGATCGTGAATACGCTGATGTTATCGACCAAAAACTCACTAACGAACAAAAAGTGCTTTTGCTGGCGCGTGAATTCCGTAACCGTTTGACGTCACTGATAGCGAACTGGATCCGTGTTGGTTACTGTCAGGGCAATTTTAATAGCGACAACTGTGCCGCTGGTGGCTTTACGCTCGATTACGGCCCGTTTGGATTTTGTGATGTGTTCAATCCACAATATCAACCTTGGACGGGTGGCGGTCAGCACTTCGCGTTTCTTAATCAAGGTGTAGCTGCAGAACGTAATTTCTTGATGTTTTGCACCGCATTAAGCCCATTATTGATGTCTACACCAGATTATCTAGAACAGCTCCAGCAGTTGGTCGATGGTTTTGCCACTGAGATGCAAACAAAGATGGAGCACATGTGGGCGGCCAAGCTTGGGCTTAACACTTTTGATGCGGCGCTATTTAATGAGCTTGAAACGCTGATGCTGCAAACCCCTGTGGATTACACTCTGTTTTTCCGTGAGCTTTCGTCGTTGCCTGATGATATTGGTCCACTGACTAACAGTTTCTATCGAGATTTATCGCAAGGGCCACAAGGATTGGAGCAACGCTGGTCTGCTTGGCTGACACAATGGCAATCATTGCTTGGTACCGAAGACAATAGCAATATGCTTATTGCAGATGCAGACACACAACCACGTAGCTGTGATGATATTATTGCGCAGATGCAACGAGTTAACCCTAAATTTACTTTACGCGAGTGGTTGCTGGTACCTGCTTATCAGCAAGCCAGTGTTGGCAATTATGCACTTGTTCGAGAATTGCAGAAGGTGATGACCAAACCTTACGCAGAGCAATCTCAAGAAGTTGAAGACAAATACTATCGACTCAAGGCATCTGAGTTCTTTGGGGTAGGTGGATGCTCGCATTTAAGCTGCTCGTCGTAATGGTGAGATAATCTATCAGCTTTGATTGGTGTCATGCTTTATGCCACCTGCGTCAGGATTGTTATCTCAACGTATCTGTCGACTTGCCTGGCATATTATCATTAGCCTAAAGTGGCTAAATGTCTATTTTTAGCCATAAACGGCTAAATAAGCTTGTGTACTATCAATGCACTTAGTCGTTATTAGCCAATAATGGCTAAGCTTGCATTATTAGCCATTATTGGCTAAATTGGTCTAAATCTGCAAACAAAGGAGCGTTATGTGGAGCCTACCAATAAACCTATAGCCGTGATTGTTGGCGATGTTGTTGACTCAACAAAGCTAACCTCTGCGCAGTTTGAGCTACTACTTAAACAGATCAAATCTATCCAGACATGGATTAGCGAGGGGCATAGCGAAAATGCGCACAGTATTGAGCGCGGTGATGAGTTTCAGTCTGTCGTGCATGATATTAAAAATGCGTTGAGATACACCGTTATATACCGGATTGGTATTAAGGCGCTTGGTAAAGCATTTGATAGCCGGATTAGTTTTGCAATTGCGGCAAATGCTGATTTACGTGAGTCGGTGTCGGAGTCGATGGGGCAAGCATTTGTGCTGTCTGGCCGCGGACTCAGTGGCCTTAAGAATGACCGATTATTGTTTAGCTCCGATAGCATCGCTCTCACTGAGTATTTTGACTTACTGTTTAAGTATCTTGATAAGCAACTTAACGACTTAACTGCGCGCCAATGTGAAGTGATGTTGCCAATGCTTCGAACCAATGAGGATTTGTCGATTAGTGAGTTAGCTAACATGCTCGATGTGGCTACAGCCACTGTCAGCAAGTCACTTAAAGCGTCTGGTTGGCCGTTGATCCATGAGTTAAATTGTCGGTTTATAAAGAAAGTCGCGGGGCTCAAGTATGTTTGATTTTTTCAGCGTGCTCATTCCATTTTTACTAATTCACACCATCTGTGACTTTTATCTTCAGACCGATCGGTGGGTAGAAGCTAAAAAAGCTCGCACTTACCGTTCACCTGAGTTGTACCTTCACGCGACTTTACAGGGTGTTGCATTATTACTGCCTGCAATGGCACTCGGGATTGATTGGCGTTCAACGGTTTGCTTAATCGTTATTGTCGCGGTAAGTCATTTTATTATCGATTTATGGAAGGTCACTACACCAAAGGGAGATAAGTTAGCCTACTTTGTTATTGATCAGGCTTTGCATGTTTCAGTACTGGCTGCGATTGCTTTTCATGTTGCAGATGGCGCATCGATTGAGGCAGTGTTACAGCATGAACGTTTCTCTGATGGCGTGTTGGTGGTGTTTGCTTATGTACTCATTCTAAAGCCAACTTCAATTGTGATTGGCGCTGTGTTGAATAAGTATCCCATCGTTAACTCAGCAATGGACACTGACACAGACGCCGTTACCGACACCGATGGTGTTGCAGAACTTGTTAGTGATAAGACAGCAAATGTGAGCGGCCTTGTTGCGGGTGGCGAGTTGATTGGTTACCTAGAGCGATTATTAATACTGACGTTTACGTTGGTGGGCAGCTATGCCGCTGTGGGCTTTGTATTAGCCGCTAAGTCGATATTCAGATTTGGTGAGTTAAATCAATCAGCCAACCGAAGCATGACGGAGTATGTACTGATTGGCTCACTGCTCTCAGTGGTCATCACAACCTTAATTGGGGCGCTAGTCTCATTGGGTGTAGATATAAAATTTAAGTGAAAAAATCATAAAAAAAGGCCTCTATATCAATAGAGGCCCAATAATCTTATTCAGATTTAAACTGATACCTTTAATCAGCCTTTATCCCCATTCCCATAGCAGATAGAGGCTGAGTAAAGTCACCAAGCATTGAGTAGACATTTGATTGCGACTCAAAGCCATCAACCAAACAACGCCAAAGTGTGTACCAAAAATCGATAACGTCAGTTAGATATAAGTTATTAAAACGGGGGATGTTTCCGACGTTACCTATCACATGATTGTGCTTAACCTCAACCATTCTGACAATATAAAAACACCAAACTGCGACACAATGTCGCAGGCTACTGACTTGAATTTATAAAGATTGTTAACTACTGGTTAGCATTTATCGATGTATACCATGGTGTTGCACTTATTCATTGCTGATTCATCTGTGGGCAGCGGCTTTTGTTGTTATTAATGTGAGTTTTTGGTGCTGATGAAAGCGTATTCAGATCAAAAGTGAAAAAGTCTGCCGCGATATTTGCTTAATTAGCACTACATTTTATAAGGGTATAAGCATACATTGATGGCTCGATAATGAGTCGTTAGCCATTGCTGAGTTGATTTTAAACTCACTCAGACGATGTGTAATAACGCGCCTGGGGATAATACCAACTTATGAAAATAGCACTATTTATACCGTGTCTTGTGAACCAAATGATGCCAGAAGTGGCCATTGCAACGCTGACATTATTAGAAAAGTTAGGCCATGAAGTCATATTTCCTGCTGGGCAAACCTGTTGTGGTCAGCCGATGACAAACTCGGGTTGCTTTGATGAAGCAAAAAACACCACCCTTAAATTACTCAACGCTTTTAAAGGTGTCGATTGTGATGCCATTGTGTGTCCTGCTGCCAGTTGTTTGGTGGCGGCTAAAGAAAACTTCCATGAGTTTGATGGCAGCCAAGAAGCCCAAGAAGTTATTAGTAAGCTTTATGAGTTAACGGAGTTTTTACACGATATTGCCCCGATTAAAGCATTCGCCCGCCCTGTAGTGGCCAAAATAAGCATGCAAATGAGCTGTCATGGTATTCGTATGCTTAATTTAGCGACGCCGACGGAGCAAATGGGTAAACAACGCTTTAATAAAGTGGAAGCGGTACTGGGTAACATTGCCGGGCTCGAGATTGTCTATCCTGCTCGTATTGATGAATGTTGTGGTTTTGGCGGCACGTTTGCCGTTGATGAAGGCGCGGTGTCGGCCAAAATGGGTAAAGATAAAGCTCAAGCTCATGCGGCAACTGGGGCTAAGTATGTCGTGGGGTTTGATCCTTCATGCTTGCTGCATTTAGATGGCATGATCCGTCGTCAAAAATTACCGATTGAAACCCGTCACATTGCCCAAATCATTAATGATGCTTTATAGGAGCCACTATGACCGAACTATATACCGCATCAGGTTCTAAGGTGCATGCCCATAAAGCTGATATTTTTTGTCGCGATGAAACCCGAGTTGATTGGCATTCTAAAGCCCTGTGGGCATTACGTGAAAAACGTGATCGTGCAGCAGGCAGTTTGCCTGAATGGGAACAACTAAGGCTGCTTGGCTCGCAACTCAAAATGCATACGTTGAGCCATTTAGCCCAGTACCTTGAACAATTTGAACAACAATGCTTGAGTAATGGCATTAAGGTGCATTGGGCTAGCGATGCCCAGCAACACAATGAAATTGTTCATGGGATTTTAGCGAAACATAAGGTTAAAAAACTGGTTAAATCAAAATCGATGTTAACCGAAGAATGCCACATGAATCCGTATTTAGAACGCCACGGTATTGAAGTGGTTGATACCGATTTAGGTGAACGAATTATTCAGCTCGCCAACATGCCGCCATCGCATATTGTGGTGCCCGCTATACACATGAAAAAAGAGGAAGTAGGCGAGTTATTTCATCAACAGTTAGGCACTAAAGCGGGTGAGTCTGATCCGCTGTATTTAACCCGTGCAGCTCGCGCGCATTTAAGAGAGAAATTCCTTACTGCAGATGCTGCCATGACCGGTGTCAATATGGCGATAGCAGACCAAGGTGCGATTGTTGTGTGTACCAACGAAGGTAATGCAGACATGGGCGCTAACTTGCCTAAGTTGCAATTGCACTCAATGGGTATCGATAAAGTGGTCCCTGATATGGATTCTGTTGGGGTGTTGTTGCGTACATTAGCCCGCAATGCCACTGGGCAACCTATCACCACTTATTCATCGTTTTACCGCGGTCCACAAGAGGGCGGCGAGATGCATGTGATCATTGTTGATAATGGTCGCACTGAGATGATGAAAGACAAAATTTTAGCTGAATCATTAAAGTGTATTCGTTGCGGCGGCTGTTTAAATACCTGTCCTGTGTATCGCCGTTCAGGCGGTTATAGCTACAACTACACGATTCCTGGTCCTATTGGTATTGCGGTAGGTGCTAAGCATGACGATACCAACTCTATTCCTTGGGCCTGTACGTTATGTGGCAGTTGTACTTATGTGTGCCCAACGATGGTGCCGTTGGATAAAATTATTGCCCATCATCGTCGTTTGAAAGCAGAAGCTAAGAGGTTGCCGTATGGCAAAGGTGGCTATATGCCGCTAGTAGGCCGTTTTATGGCCAATGAAACCTTAATGAATACCTCTATGTCTGCAGCAAGATTAGCACTGCGAGTATTACCGGGGAGTTTACTCAAGCCGTTTAGTGGTGCATGGGGTAAATATCGCGAGTTGCCTGTCGCACCAGAGTCTAGCTTTGCCAGCTGGTATAATAAGAATCGGAGTCGTTAATATGTCGAATAAACACACTATTTTATCTGCACTAAAGCAATCGGCTTTGGCTCAACATGCCATGCCAGCCATGGATGTTATTGCTAACAATGATGATCTTGTTGGCCAATTTAATGCAAGTTTGAACACAGTAGCGGGCACGCTGCATAGTGAAGGCGGTTTAGCAGCGTTACAACAGGCAGTAGATGAATTGATCCAACAAAATATGCAGGTAATCTCGTTATTGGACGGTATTAAAGGTAATCGCCAAGTGCCTGAGACCGCTCACGATCTGGCTGATATTGACTATGCCGTGATCCCTGGCGATCTTGGTGTAGCCGAAAACGGCGCTATTTGGGTTAATCAACCCAGTCATCGAGTGACGCCTTTTATTTGTGAAAACCTGATATTGGCGTTGGCTAAAGACAATATTGTCGCCAACATGCACCAAGCGGTTAAACAAGTGGCACTACAACCAGGCGAATTAGGATTATTTATTGCGGGTCCGTCTAAAACCGCTGATATTGAGCAAGCATTAGTGGTGGGGGCTCATGGTGCCTGTAGTTTAAATGTGTACTTATACTAATGGTTAGTGACTAGCGGTTAGTTGCTTGTGTTGTCATTGATTGAGTGTGTCAGTCGATGGCATCACGCTAAACTATAGCAATATTAATCGCACCACTTAGGTTAGAGTAATCTGCTATTAATCAGAACGTTCAGTTTCAAATTCAAATTCAAACTAAAATTCAACCTAAAATTCCAAAGCCAAATCCAATTAAAATTCAACTTCGAATGT
>NZ_JACJDU010000081.1:0-8545 GCF_014163715.1 Shewanella sp. SR44-4
AAATAGAAATAGAAAATAGGGGGTAAGGGATCGGGAGTTTAGCTCGCTGGTATTTAGTTATTAATATTTAGTTCCTTAATATTTAGTTATTGCTTATTTTTAAAGATGTAAAATGTCATTTTTGCATCTTGAAAGAGGGGTTTTGATATCTAATTTATTAAATTAGAATGTTGGTTATACAATTTGCAAGGTTCACGTTATCATTGTTTGTGCCTATTGATATTAAGTTAATGTATCAATTTTTTTATATTTCACTAATAGATTTTATACATAATAATGAAGCCCCTCAAGATCTTAACCCACAGCATAGTTTGAAAATTCTCCATAATGATCAGTTTTCAGGGGCTTTATTCATTTATTCACGTTAAGCTAATCTTCTTGTCACTTAGCGCGTTAGCGTAATCAGTGCAGCATAAGGAGATGATGTGAGCGCAACCGAATCTATCAGTATCACTACCACTAAAACCAAATCATTTTTAGCTGGCGCGCTTGCCGTTATGCCGCTAACGATAGCGGTGATCCCTTGGGGGATTTTAGCGGGCTCGTTTGCCCTTGAAGTTGGCCTTACAGCCGTTGAAAGCCAAGCAATGTCGGCCATTATCTTTGCTGGCAGCGCCCAGTTAGTTGCGCTTGGCATGATAAAAGCCGGTATTGGTATCGGCAGTATTCTGATAACCACCTTACTAATTACTTCAAGGCATTTATTGTATGCCATGGCCATGCGTACTCATATTAGCCCGTTGCCGCTTAAATGGCGTTTAGGGCTAGGGTTTTTACTCACCGACGAACTCTTTGCTATCGCTAATCAAACTCACAGTGGTGATAAACCAGGCCAACATCAGTTTGATCGTTGGTACGCTTTGGGCGGCGGGTTAACTTTTTATGTCGGCTGGAATATTGCTACATTGCTCGGCATTGTCGCAGGGCAGTCTATCGACAACCTAGGCGAACTCGGGCTCGACTTTGCCATTGCAGCCACCTTTATTGCCATAGTGGTACCGACAGTAAAGAAGCCGTCAATATTAGTGTGCGTTTTAGTGTCGCTTACGTTAGCTGTGGTGTGCGCAGTATTCGCGATCCAAGCAGGGCTGTTAATTGCCGCTATATCGGGTATGGCTGCAGGCATGACCTACGCCAAACTGACTAATGAAGGAAGTGCAGTGGCAACCGATGTCGATTCAACTCCTAACGCTAAGGAAGATAACGCATGACCTGGCTGATTATTTTATCAATGGCAGCAGTGGTATTTGTTAGTCGGCACTTACTGCTAGAACCTAAATTGCCTATTCGGTTAAGTAAAAATACCTTAACGTTTTTAAGCTATTCAGCACCTGCGGTATTAACCGCCATATTAGCCCCTATCGTATTTGTGCCCGAAGGCCAGCTGGCTATTAGTGTGCATAATCCTTATTTAACCTGTGCGCTAGTGGCCACTGTGCTGGCTTACGTCACCCGTAATACCTTGCTCACAACCGTGCTCAGTATGGGGCTGTTTTTTATTTTGTATTAACAACATACCCTAGATTAATTTCAATCATTGTTAACTGACATTCTGTGGCGCAATAGATTAGAATAACCGCCATATTACGGACCAATTAGAGTTGAGTATGCACGTACACATTTTAGGTATTTGTGGCACTTTTATGGGCGGTTTAGCCCTACTTGCCCGCGCAATGGGCCACAAAGTTACCGGCAGCGATGCCAACGTTTACCCGCCGATGAGCACCCAGCTTGAGCAACAAGGTATTGAGCTAATCCAGGGGTTTGATCCGGCTCAATTAGGCAAAGAAGGCGACAACCAACCAGACTTAGTGGTTATTGGTAACGCCATGAGCCGCGGTAATCCGTGTGTAGAAGCAGTATTAAATCGCGGCATAAAATACACTTCTGGGCCGCAGTTTTTGGCTGAATATATTTTGCAAGACCGTTGGGTATTGGCGGTAGCGGGTACACACGGTAAAACTTCTACTTCAAGCATGCTTGCGTGGGTTTTAGAGTACTGCGGCTACGAGCCGGGTTTTTTAATTGGCGGCGTACCGCAAAATTTCGGTGTGTCAGCACGTTTAGGTAACTCAGTGTTTTTTGTTGTCGAAGCCGACGAATACGACAGTGCCTTTTTTGATAAACGCTCTAAGTTTGTTCATTACCATCCTCGCACTTTAGTGATCAATAACCTTGAATTTGATCATGCCGATATTTTTGCCGATTTAGCGGCGATCCAACGCCAGTTTAATCATGTTATTCGTACAGTGCCGGGCGAGGGTAAAGTGATTTGGCCTAGCGACGTTGAAGCCGTACAACAAGTGATTGATATGGGCTGTTGGAGCGAGCAAGAAATTTATTCTAAAGCCACAAGCTTAGCCAGCGATTCAGCTCAACAAGGTGAACCAAGTGCTTGGCAGTCGCGTACTATTGCCGACGATGGCCATGAATTTGAAGTGCTGTTTAAGGGCGAGTCGCAAGGAGTATTAAACTGGGCATTAATAGGTCAGCATAATATTGAAAATGCCATAATGGCAATAGCGGCTGCTCGTCATGTGGGCGTAGCGCCAGGTCATGCTATTGAGGCGTTGGCACAATTTAGTCCACCAAAGCGTCGTTTAGAGCTATTAGCCACAGTAAACGGTGTGGCGGTGTATGACGATTTTGCTCATCATCCAACCGCTATAGCCACTACATTGCAAGGGTTACGGGCTAAAGTTGCATCTAGTGACAATCCTAATGGCAACATTATTGTGGTGCTAGAGCCGCGCTCAAACACCATGAAAAGTGGAGTACATAAAGATACTCTCGCCAACTCGATGGCATTAGCCGATGTAGGTTATCTATATCAAGCGGATAATATTGGTTGGGACATTCATGCCAGTATGGCTAACGCGCCAATTCCTGTGACTGTGTTTAACAACATTGAAGATATTATTAGCACTGTCGCCACCACAGCAAACCAAGGTGATACCGTGGTCATCATGAGTAATGGTGGCTTTAATGGGATTCACCAGAAAATTATTAAGGCTTTAGCGTAAGGCTTTCGCCGACAGAGGGTACAACATGGCCTACGCCAAAAAAGCTAAAGCAATTAGTCTTGCCTGGACGGGGGCATCTGGCGCTCCTTATGGCATTAAGCTGCTGGAATGTTTGTTAGCGGCCGATTACCAAGTTTTTTTAATGATATCCAGTGCAGCGCGGGTGGTATTAGCCACCGAACATGGCTTGCAACTGAGCGCAAATCCACAAAAAGCCAAAGAGCAATTAATTGAACAGCTGCATAATTCCGATGAGCCATTAAAAGGTGAGCTAGTCGTATTAGGCAAAGATGAATGGTTTTCGCCGCCAGCATCAGGCAGTGCTGCGCCTAAGCAAATGGTGGTTTGTCCGTGCTCAACTGGCACATTAGCCGCTATCGCGACAGGCATGAGTAATAATTTGCTCGAAAGAGCAGCAGACGTAGTATTAAAAGAGCGCGGGCAGTTAATCCTTGTTCCGCGTGAAACTCCGTTTAGTGCCATACACTTAGAACATATGTTAAGCCTTACGCGCAACGGTGCGACCATCATGCCAGCAGCCCCAGGCTTTTATCATAATCCCAAATCGGTTGAAGATCTGGTAAACTTCATGGTTTCCCGAATACTTGATCATTTGGGCATTGAACACGACTTAACGAGTCGCTGGGGATACGGACGTACTCAGTCACACGACATCGACAATTGAGAGATTTATGAAGCACACCATTGAAATGATGATTTCAGAACAAGAAATCAATAAAACCCTAGACCAGCTAGCAGAACGTATTAATGCTCATTACGCCGACAGTGAACGCTTATTAATGGTTGGCTTATTAAAAGGTTCTGTCGTGTTTATGGCCGATTTGTGTCGCCGTATTAAAGGCCATGTTGAAATCGATTTTATGTCAGTATCAAGCTATGGTAATACCATGAACAGCTCGCGTGATGTGAAAGTGCTTAAAGATGTACAATCTGACATCGCCGGCCGTGACGTATTAATCGTTGAAGACTTAATCGACTCAGGTAACACCTTAAACAAAGTGCGCGAGATGTTATTACTCCGTGAGCCAAAAAGCTTAGCGCTTTGTACATTATTAGATAAACCAGAGCGCCGTGAAGTCGATGTTTATGTCGACTTTATTGGTATTACCATCCCAGACGAGTTTATTGTGGGTTACGGTATCGACTACGCAGAGCAGTATCGCAACTTGCCTTACATCGCTAAAGTGGTTCCATTAGATTAATGAGATTTGTATACACTCCCGCTACAGGCGGGAGTTTTGTTTTGGGCGTCAGAATATTTCAGCGTCTTTCTCATTTACATTACGTCATAAGCAGCACGTAATAAAAAGTGTTTAATTCGCAATTCATGGATTAGAGGTATGACAATGAGTAACACCAACAATGCATTGGTGATCGAAAACCTTAAAAAAACCTATAAAGGTGGCGTAGAAGCCGTTAAGTCGATCAGTTTGACGGTAAAGCAAGGTGACTTTTTTGCCCTGCTTGGCCCTAATGGTGCGGGTAAATCTACCACCATCGGCATTATCAGCTCATTGGTACAGAAAACCGCAGGTACAGTGTCGGTATTTGGTTTTGATATTGATAAGCAGCTCGAACATGCCAAGTTATGCATCGGGTTAGTGCCGCAAGAATTTAACTTTAACCAGTTTGAAACCGTGCAACAAATAGTGGTTAACCAAGCGGGTTATTATGGCGTACCAAAAGCGGTTGCATTAGAGCGTGCTGAAAAGTACCTCACCCAACTTGATTTATGGCAAAAGCGTCACGCCCAAGCCCGCGAACTGTCTGGCGGTATGAAACGCCGTTTAATGATTGCCCGTGCGTTAATGCACGAACCTAAATTATTGATT
This sequence comes from Shewanella sp. SR44-4, assembly GCF_014163715.1. Taxonomy (NCBI): domain Bacteria; kingdom Pseudomonadati; phylum Pseudomonadota; class Gammaproteobacteria; order Alteromonadales; family Shewanellaceae; genus Shewanella; species Shewanella sp. SR44-4. The sequence goes on from NZ_JACJDU010000081.1 coordinate 4,877, forward strand.
TTAGATGAGCCAACAGCTGGGGTCGACATTGAACTGCGTCGTTCAATGTGGGAATTTTTAAAGCAAATCAACAAGCAAGGTGTGACCATTATTTTAACCACCCACTACCTTGAAGAAGCTGAAATGTTGTGTCGCACCATTGGTATTATCGATACCGGTTTGCTGGTGGAATGCACCACCATGAAGGCATTATTGAGTAAGCTAGATGTTGAAACCTTTATTTTCGATTTACGACACGATCTCGACGTAGCACCAATGCTCACCAATATGAATTGCCGCTTAACTGACGCACATACCTTAGAAGTCGATGTGGCCAAATCGAACAATATCAATGAATTATTTACTCAGTTAACAGCAGCCAATATCGAAGTATTGTCGATGCGCAACAAAGCTAACCGCTTAGAAGAATTATTTGTAGAGCTGGTAGAAAAAGCCAAGGAGTCAAAATAATGAACAGTCTGTATTTTGTGGCTTTTAAAAGTATTTTAACCAAAGAAATTAATCGCTTCACCCGTATTTGGATCCAAACACTAGTGCCGCCAGCCATTACCATGACGTTATACTTTTTAATTTTTGGTAATTTAGTTGGTAGCCGTATCGGAGAAATGGGCGGCGTTACCTACATGGAGTTTATCGCGCCAGGTTTAATCATGATGTCGGTGATAACCAGCTCATATTCTAATGTAGCCTCATCGTTTTACAGCGCCAAGTTTCAACGCAACATTGAAGAAATTATGGTGGCCCCAGTGCCACATTACGTGATGATAGCCGGTTACGTCGGTGGCGGCGTCGCCCGTGGTCTAAGTGTTGGTTTAATTGTTACCACAGTGGCGATGTTGTTTGTTGATATCTCGTTACATCATGTTGGTTTGGTCGTGCTAACTATGTTTTTAACCTCTGTGTTATTTTCACTTGGCGGGTTAATTAATGCGGTATTTGCAAAAAGCTTTGACGACATCAGTATTATTCCAACATTCATTCTCACACCATTAACCTACTTAGGTGGGGTATTTTACTCGTTATCGTTATTGCCACCTTTTTGGCAAGGTGTATCGGGCTTAAACCCAGTTGTGTATATGATCAACGTATTCCGCTATGGCTTTTTAGGTTTTGCTGACTTAAGTGTACCGTTATCGATTGCCATAATGGTTGGTTTTTGTGTCAGCTTATGGACACTGGCTTATTATTTGATATCGCGTGGAATTGGTTTGCGCAGTTAAGTCTCATAGGCGGTAAGCCGCAGCCAAAGCGGTTGTTATCATCTCAGTGTAAAAGGGCTCGTAAGAGTCCTTTTTTGTGGGCGTTATCTATCTATTGGGCTGGTAGTATGACTAAAGCGAGAACCTATAACATGAGTATACAGTTCAGTCGTTTTAAGATCTGAATGGCCTAATAGTTCTTGAACAGTACGAATATCGGTACCATTTTGCAGTAGTTGAGTCGCAAACGTATGCCTAAAGGTATGTGCTTTTACTTGCTTCGGTATTTGGCTGATTAATACTGCTTTGCGTAATTGTTTCCTAAATGTTGTTTCGTGAATATGATGACGACAAATATAGCCATCATATGGATGTGTACAGCGCGTCGATGAGGGGAAAACATACTGCCAAGATAAATCTTTAGCGGCATTACCATATTTGCGTAATAGTGCAGGTGGCAAAGATGCTAACCCATAACCTTCACTTAAATCTTGCTGGTGGCGCGCTTTTACGATACTAAATTGGTTATCCAAAGAATGGCTTAAGGATTTTGGCAATAATGTATAACGGTCTTTTTTACCTTTGCCTCTAAAAATAAATAACGTATTATTCTGTATGTTTACATCTTTAATTCTTAGCTTTAATGCCTCATTTATTCGTAATCCTCCACCATATAGAAGTGATGCAATTAACCAATATTGGCCAGAAAGGTGGCTAATAATGTTTTTAGCCTCCTCGTGGGTTAGCACTGTCGGTATGGATTGCTCCCGCTTAGTAAACGAATAACGTAAATCCGATATCTCTCTTCGAATAATATGTTTATATACATAAATAATTGCGCATAAAGCTTGGTTTTGTGTTGCAGCACTTACCTGCCGATTGACTGCTAAGTGATTTAAGAAACGCTCAATTTCGGCATTACCCATGTCTTGAGGATGTTTTTTGTCATTGAAAAGGATAAATTGCTTTATCCAATATAAATATACTTTCTCTGTTTTGATACTGTAACGACGAGTGCGAAGTTCGGTACGAATTGACTCGAGAAATGGTGATGTTGACATATCAACTCCTTTTGATTCAAACTGACATTATAACTGTATGTATATACAGTTATAATTCATTCTTGTAAAAATGCCAGTTTTGTTCTCGTTATGTAATCGCAAAAATTCTCGGTTTTACCTAAAGGACAATGTTATCCAATTGAATTAGCTTATTTTTGTTAATATATCTGCTCTACATAACGAGTTTGTATTATTCTCGATTATCTAAATTCTCGCTTTTGCCTAGACTAAAAGGTGATTGATTTGGGTTATTTAAGCTGATAAGTTACTAAAATTATTAATAATTAAAGCAGTATGGATGTTGAGTTTTGGTGAGCTTCTCAGGATGTTTACCGGAATTCTCGCTAATACGCTGTTATATTTTCGGAGAGTTAATTGCGTAAATCTCATCTTATAGATATTCTCGATAGTGGGTGGACTCCTTCTATTGATACAAGGGTAAATGATGCAATGGAATATATTACCCAGTATGATAAAAATATTGTTCTAAATACTTTGTCAGAAACATTATTTGATCTGGAATCTCAATTAAAACTGCAAACTGATAATGTTTCAGGTTCGGGTAACCAGCAAGATTTTATTGATGCGTATATATTGGCTTACAAATCATGCATGAAGTTAATAGAAAAATATAACAAGCAAATAAATCAGGACTAAAAACAGCTGGCTTTTGCTCCTGCGTCGCTTATTTTAGCCAACAATTTTTAGCCCATTATTTGGGCGTTATATGGTTCTTAAAGTTTGGAGTTAAATTAAATAAATGTTCGATCTAAATGATGATTTGAAAAAAATAAAAACTAAAGTTTTGGTCATGTCTGGGATTTCTTTATTTATTGCTTTAACACAAGCCTTACCTCAGAAAGTGGCTATTCTTGGTTTAGACTTATCTAAAAATGAAACTATGGCAGGTTGGTTTGTTTTGGCTGTTACGGCCTATTTTTTAATAAATTTTATAATATTGTCAATTATTGAAATAATTCAGTATTACCTTCCAACTTGGATTGGTCGAAAAACTGCGAAAACTACAGGAAATGTAATCGGTTTAACAGAGGATGAATGCTTTCCTGCACACGAACATGAATACCCTGATCCGGATGCTGGAACAACGAGCGGAGAAGTCAACGACATAAGGAGACAAAATCAAGAAATCACATATAAATATAAAACTACCTTTATCAGGGTTTCTAATTTAGTTAAGTTGATTACTGATTTTGTATTTCCAATTTTTTTCAGTGTTATAAGCTTAGGGCTTTTGTATTGTTTTTTAAAACATCAATAAAACCATATAACTAATAAGGATAGGCCGCGCGAAGCCGCGTCCTTATCCCAAGTGTTGAACAAGCCCGAACACGTGAGATGTGACTCTTTATTATGTAATTAACAGTTCGAGAAAACGCGCTGTTTGATGT
>NZ_JACJDU010000082.1:0-8195 GCF_014163715.1 Shewanella sp. SR44-4
AGATGAGACTCAGTGAAGATGAGACTCAGTGAAGATGAGACTCAGTAAAGATGAGACTCAGTGTAGATGTGACTTAGTGAAGATGTGATTCAGTGTAGATGTGATTCTGTGTATATGCGATAGAGTTTACATGTGATTGGGATCGAGACGTGATGCTATGATAGATATTTAATCTCTGGCTAATGCCCATAGAGCAGATAATAAAAAGCCCCTATTTTTGGCCTTGACCAATAATAGGGGCTTTTTGATACTGACACCTTGTAAATGGGTGTTAGTCTTTGTCAGTTTCTGTGCTGGCTTCAGTGGCAACTGTTTGTTCAGCCGCTTCTGCTAACGCAATTTTCTCACGTTCAGCTTTAGAGATATAACGCTCAACAGGCTTGTTACTTGGGTTAGCCGGCACCACTTTATTTTGGCGAGCCTTGGCACGTTTGGCCAATTTTTTGATCATCTCTTGCTTTCTATTCATCTGATTTCTTACTTTGTAAACGACAAACTATTAATATCATTCTAGACGATACACGGCTTATCGGAGCGTGATGACACTGGTCTTGGAGCCTACGGCAACATCACGAGAAAATTTGGATGCTAATTTTAGCTTAATTGCTTAGCTGGATATAGTGTTTTATCCGTCAGCGACAATAATTAACCTATTAAGTCAGTTAAAGCTGCATCGGCTTGGCAATTAGGCGCCGAATTTTTTAATATCTTCAGCGGTAGCACCATCATTACATTCGCCACGAATTTCACCGCGCTCAGTTTCAACATAACGACTTAATTCAATAAAACCGGCTTTACAATAACCATTCATTTCGATGGTTTTTCTAAGACCCAGATCAATTTGTTGATGCCATAGTTCGAGGCGATTCTCTGCGTTACGTTGTTCAATTAAATAACTCTGTGCATCTTGTTTACTGCGAATTCTTCTTTCTAGCGGGGAATCACCAGGAATGCTGCGGTCAAGGGCGGTAGCTAGTTTTGCTTTATAGACAAACAACTTAATCCCATTACCTTTAATTTGAGTACTGAATGCATCGCGAAACTGCCCCGCAAAGTCCATAGGATCAGGTTCGCTTGCGCTACAGGCGCTAAGCAGTATGAGACTGCAGATGATTAAGCTTATTTTTGACACTCATTACCTCATTCGTTCTTATGTTAAATGAAACTCGAATAAATGCTGCAAAATATTATCATGACCTTTATTGATACAAGCATGGCCAGGGTAAAAATATTTCTACAGCAATATGTTAGCCACAGTGTTGAGATAAACTGTGGCGACATGACATAACCAGTGCTTTATGCGAAACGTTCGTTGAGGTAGCTGGTAATGGCTTTTGACTCATATAACCATTGGGTGTTGCCGTCTTGTTCGATACGTAAACAAGGCACTTGTAGCTTGCCACCTTGGCTTACTAACACGCTTTTGTTGTCATCTTGTTTGGCGTCGACTAAGTTAATGGTTAAATTTTGGCGACGCATATCACGACGAACCTTGACACAAAAAGGGCAGGCGGCGTATTGATACAATGCCAATGATTGAGTTTGTTGATCGACAATAGCTTGTTGATCTTGTGGACGTTGGCGCTTTTTAGGAGCAAACACAAAATTTAACAACAAAATAATTCGACCTAAAATCCAGCGAACGATAAACATAGATAACCTCAATCTTAACAATATTAATGATACATCATGATTACAAACGTTTGTTATTACTCGTTTGCAATGTATGCGCAGTCTACCCGATGTAGATAGCGGTTAACAGCCACAGACTGGTTATTTTACTTGTAGTTCAAGCAATGCTTCTGCGGCATCTTCTGCGGTGTTGATACGGCTTTCAAGCACAAATATTTTACCTGCATCAATTCCTGCTTGAGCAATTAAATAGGCTTTAACCGCTTTAGCGCGCTCTTGGGCTAAAAGGCCAAATTCATCTGCAGTAAACTGTTGGTGATTTTTAAGCATATTGTACAAACCAATGTGCCAACGCGTGATCAGCTCTGCTTCAGTCAGTTTTGGTTTTTTCTGCTGTAATTTTTGCTTGATGTCTAATGGATCCTGCGATAACTCTTGCTCAACCAATTGATACAATGCATCTGCTAATGGCCCCGTAACAGGGTATTTGCTGGCAGAGACACTTTTGGGGAAATCTTTGAATTTTATCCCCGCAGCGTTAGCCAGTTGCTTATGCAGTTTGGTTTCTGCTAATGCTTGTTTATCGTTAATTATGTCGATACTGCCTTTAATATTTAGATTAAGCAGCGGCCTGTCTATTAACGCTTTAGCCAGTTTGTCTAAGGTGCTTTTTTGTTTAAGTGAGATGTTGCTGCGTCCATACTCAAAACTGATTTTATCTATTTGTTCATCACTGCCCACAAGACCAGCTAAGAATGAAAACGGTGAGGTCACCGCTTTGGTTATGATATTGCCTAGTGCATTAATGATGATGCTACCAAAACTAAAGCTAGGAGAATCAATATCCCCAGACACATCAACGCCTAAATCAATTACGCCATGTCGGTCTTGCAATAATGCTATCGCTAATGTCACCGGTAGGCTGGTTGCTAAACTGCTGTTACTGCGTTTACCTAGCTCGAGTTGATCAATCACTACATGATTACTGCCAACTAATTCATTATTTTTAAGCTGATAGTTTAGATCCAGTGACAACTGACCTTTATCAATATAATAACCAGCATAAGTGCCAGAGTAAGGGTTAACCGAGGTGAGCTCTACTTTGTCAAAGTTCAAATTAAGGTCAAGATAAGGTTGAGCTAATAACGGGTTAACATCACCTTTTAACGTCACCGGTGCGTATTTGTCTATTTTTCCCGCTAAATCAACTGATGCAGTGGTTTCTGGATTTGATGATAAGTTGGTGATCTGGCCGTTAAGCATTTCAATGCCCGAAGCAAAATTGGGCGTTAACGAATTATCCGCAAAGAAGGCCGAGCTGTCTTTAAAGCCAATCTTATTAATGTTGAGCTTCATTTGTGGCGCATCGGTGGTGGATTGCTCATTGCCTGTCGATAAGGTCGCTTGTTCAGCTTTACTTGGACTAACAGCAACTTTATCTGTCTCAACACTATCTGTCTCGACACTAGCAGTGGTTTGTTTTACGTCTGCAGGAGTATTGATCAACTCGCTAATATTGGTGCTGCGGTCGGGTGAGATAATCAGGCGACTAAACAGCTTATCGAAGTTTATTTCATCAATATCAATGTTAGCTTGTTGGCGATCAAACGATAATTGGTTGATGTCCATGGTTTGCCATGTCAGCAAAGGTTGTTTTAACACGTTATCGTTAATGTGTAATTGACTGATGTTTGCACTGCCAGAGTAGGTTAGCGTGTCTTTAGCGTCTGCATGCAAAACACCCTTAGTGGAAAACATGCCATCTTCAATAGTGATATTGATGTAAGGAGCAATATAAGGTTGTAAACGTGACAGCAACATATTACTAAAGTCGATTTCAGCATTCACTGTTTGCGCTAATGCATCAACTTGTCCTGTTGACGTTAATAAGCTTTGTTGATTAATTCCTGCCGAAAATTGATAATCAATCGGGCTGGATAGATCTGATTTTATTACCCCAGTAGTGAGGTCAATCGGGCCGATTTGCCAAAGAATAATCTTATCACTGGCAATGCCTTCACCCAGTTTAACTTGATACTGCGCGATACTGATTTTGTCTAGTGTGACTAACCAAGGGGAGTCAGCATCGATGGAGTTAGACGTTACTGCTGTTTTTTGTTGAGTCGTTTGTGAGTCTGTCTCAACTGTCGCTTCTTTCGTAGCATCTTGTGTCGCTGATGGTGGTGATTGCTGCGCTAATAGTGGTTCTGCATCTATTTCTGTATCTGTTTTTGCAGTTGTATCGCTAGCTGCTTTTGTTTTGAGATCAGTGGTGACTTGTTTAACGGTCGCGATGGCTTTATCAGTAATGGTATCAGCCACATTTGTGCTGTCAGCTTTTTGCTCATCTGAGTTAGCTTTCTCTATATCTATACTGCCTAAATCTGCAGTCTCTGAATCTATCGTGTCTGTAGTAGCTGATTCGGTAGTAGCTGATTCGGTAATAGCAGACTCGGTAGTCGTTGAGGCTGTAGAAGATAAATCTGAGGTATCTACGGTAGTTGTTAACTCAGTGTCTTTAGGCAGCAATAAAGCAACCAAATCAGCACCAGTAGGAGTGATATTGAGTTTGATATTACCTTTTTCGGTATGGAACTCACCAATGCTAACGCGTTTTTTGTGGCTGTCTAAATTGATATTATTTAATGCTAAGACATCAATGGCGATTTTTTCATCTTGCTGATGTAACGCTTTAAAACGTTTAATCACTATCTGTGCTTTGGTGACATTGATATGGCTTATTGGTGCTAAGTTTTTGTCTTGCAATATCACGTCATACTGTCCGTTTAGGCTCAGCGTGCCTTCAGCTAAGTTAATCGCAAACAGTTGATCAACAAAAGACCAGTAACGTGATAAATCAATTCCAGTCACCTTAACATCGCCTTTTATTGCCAGGGGCGCTAATTGGAATTGCCCTTGCAATGCGACCGAGCCTTTGAATTGATCTTCTATGCGTAAGTTATAACGATTTACTTGGTCTTGCTTGTCGTTTAACGCACTACTCAAGCTATTGAATTGTGCCAATGACACATTGATGTTGGGATAATTAATGTGGGTATCTGTGACGTTGTCGTCTAGGGTAAACACGCCTTGTTGGATCTGAATATTAGCAATGTTTATCGCCGGTATAACACTCGGTTCAGTACTCATTGGTGTTGGCTGACTATTTTGGCTTAGGCGAGTAATAATGTCACTGAAGTTAAATACAACTTGTTGATTTGCCGTTTCAGTACGCGCCACTCTAAAGGTGGGTTGTTGTAGACGGATATCTTCAATCACTATCGCCCAAGATGAGATCGATTGCCATAATTGAATGTTGCCATAGGCCGCGGCGAATGACGCAAACGTTTTCGGGCTATCAAGTTCGTTGATTTCAAAACCCGATACCGCTAGTTCTAACGTAAATGGGTTGATACTAATGTCTTGTAGGGTAACGTTTCTGCCTAATTGCTCGGTTAATATCGTTGGTGCTTGTTGTTTGGCAATATATGGAATTAATCCGCCGAGAACAGCACAACCCAATAGATAAACAGTTAATCCATAAAGGGCTAATTTTAGAATACGAGAGCGCGGTGTAACCGCTGAGCGCAATTGCGCAAAAAACGAGGTCATAAGAGGTAATCTTGATACAAAACAGTGGCAACAGCTGACTATTTTACCAAAAAAACAATCGTAACGAATGATTATTTTGTCAGGATAATAGATTAATTTACATTTATGTTTATTGATGTTAACTTTGTATTTAAGCTTATGTAATTAATAGATTTTCTATTTATCTTTTTTATATAAGTTCATTTTGTTTTGTGCGTTAAACACTTACAGTGACATATTGTTTTAACCTGATGGCTTGATGCCATCACTTAATAGGCATGATATCTGCGATATTCATACGCGGTATTTAATCCTCTTTTCAAGGATGAGAAATGCAAATACGTCTAGCTTCGAGCATCGATTTAGAACCATTGAGCCTGCTATTTGATCTATATCGGCAGCAACTACAACAACCCTCTGACTATCCAGCGTGTCATCATTTTTTGAAGCATCGCTTGGCCGAAAATGATTCGATGATTTTTGTCTCCATCAGAGACGATGAAATGGTGGGCTTTATTCAATTATACCCGTCGTTTTCTTCATTGCGCCTTGCTCCTGTGTGGTATTTGGAAGATGTGTTTGTAAAACCTCAATATCAGCAGCAGGATGTTGTTAGCCAAATGTACCAAAAGGCTCAGTTGTTGGCACAAAGTACTGGGGTATTATTGATTAACCACCATGATTCCCAAGTGCCTATCGAACCTGAATCCTTAAGTTGTACGGCGTAAATTGATCAGTATTATTTGCTTACCATTAACCATGGTAATTAAGTCTGTGATGAGATGAACGATGAATTATGTAGACCTCAGTTATTTCTGATAAAATAGCTGAGGTTTTTTATTATTTTATCATCATAGATGTTAAGGAAAAGAGATTGAATAAGAGCGTATTAACCAACCTTATCGCGGCTGTCTTTATGCTGGTTGGGTATGTGTTACAACAACAAATTGTCATGACAATAGGGTTATTTGCGTTGTCGGGTGCATTAACCAACTGGTTAGCAATCCATATGTTGTTTGAAAAAGTCCCCGGTTTGTATGGTTCCGGTGTGGTTCCATCACGATTTGAAGAGTTTAAAGCGGGCATTAAACATTTAATGATGCAGCAATTTTTTACTCAAGAGAATATCGATCGCTTTTTGACAACCAGTAGTGCCAGTAGTATTGATTTAACCCCTGTGATTGAAAAAATTGATTTAGCGCCATCATTTGATGCATTAGTGTCGACTATCGAAAAGTCATCATTTGGTGGCATGTTAGCGATGTTTGGTGGAACCGAGGCGTTGATCCCACTGAAAGAGCCATTTATTGAAAAAATGAAACTGTCGTTAGTTGAACTGGCTCAAAGTGAAGAGTTCAATGCTATTTTAGTCAATGAGCTTGAAAAGCCAGATGTTATCGCAGATATGCAAGCTAAAGTGGCCAATATTGTGGAACAGCGTTTAAATGAACTCACGCCTGAATTAGTGAAGCAAATCATCCAAGACATGATTAAAACCCATTTGGGTTGGTTAGTGGTGTGGGGTGGTGTGTTCGGCGGTATTATTGGCGCCGTCGCGGCAGTGCTACAGCAATACAGTTAACCCCAAAACGTATTATTTTCATGGCGTTGTCTGCCATATGATATTGTCTGCCATATAATATTGTCAGCCAAATAACAGAGTAACAGAGGTGAGTATGAGTCAACATCATAGTATTAATTATTTAGAAATACCCGTGAAAGACCTCATCGCAACCAAAGCCTTTTTTACTCAGGTTTTCGGTTGGCAGTTTCAAGACTATGGTCCTCAATACAGTTGTTTTTTGCAGGTCGGAATTGATGGTGGTTTTTATCAAGCAGACTCTCAATTCACCTTAGCAAATGGCAGCCCGTTAATTGTGCTTTACAGCCAAGATTTGGCCGCCACAGAAGCTAAAATCATTCAGGCTGGTGGACTCATCACCAAAGCCGTATTCAGTTTTCCTGGCGGTAGGCGTTTCCATTTTAGCGACGTCAATGGTAACGAATATGCCGTCTGGTCAGAATAACGACAATCAAATTGCCTCACCTTGTGTGAGGCAATGTTGTTTAGACCAGCGTGATATCTGCTTAGGTTGTCATCGCTCGCTCGATGAGATTTTGGCTTGGCATACTATGGACCAACAACAAAAAAGTGCGTTGCAGGAAACGTTACAACAACGCGCTATAGCACGTAAAAAACGTTAGTAGGGCGCTAATCTATAATTGTTGATCACTACAATATCGTATTGAGCTACACCGCAGTTGGGTTAGTTCTGGGTTCGGTATCTGTTCTAAATAAGCTAAACCCGCGAGCTTGATAGTTTTGTAATGCGCTTGGGTGATCTAATGAGCAAGTATGCACCCAAACTCGGCGGGTGTTAGGCAATGACCACGCTTGTTTAATGGCTTGAGTCAGTAAATAGCCACCAAAGCCTTTACCGATAAAGCGTTCGCCTAAACCAAAATACATAATCTCGACAGTTGCATCATCTTGCTGCTGTAATTCAAAGTAACCCGCTGGTGCACCGTCTTTATACGCGACAAACAAATGCAAATTATCCGCTTCGCTGTATTCCTGCCATTGGCTATCGGACAAGGCTAATTTATCTGTCCACTCCCACGCAGCACCCACAAATTGATATAAAAAACGATTGAATTGATATTGTTTTATTTTCACCTCAACCACGGTTAAGCCGTTGGCATCATGTTTAGGTTTTAATTGACTGCGGTCGGTCATCTCAAGATTAAAAATGCTGATGTCTGTCATGGAGAACCTTATTATTATGTATGAAACGAAGAATATCATTATCTTACAAGATGGCGCCAAACAAAAACACCACCCAAAAGGTCAATGCCGATCGTTTAAGGGCACTTGACCGATCTTGCAGATGAAAGATAATCCCTACCAGTATTCTGGTGGGGATTTTTTATGTTTGAGCAAGAGCTTGAATTAGTTCATGAGTCTGTTGAAG
>NZ_JACJDU010000083.1:0-7631 GCF_014163715.1 Shewanella sp. SR44-4
TCACATCAAACAGCGCGTTTTCTCGAACTGTTAATTACATAATAAAGAGTCACATCTCACGTGTTCGGGCTTGTTCAACACTTGGGATAAGGACGCGGCTTCGCGCGGCCTATCCTTATTAGTTATGAACAATTTATGATTTGATAGCAAGTAGATTTCTTTCCACTATCTTTTGATTTTTTGCGCTTACCTTTAGTATGCGTTTCTGTTTAACAGACCAAACTTTATTGCCGAGGATTTTCCCACTTAACGATAGGTCTTTAGTGCTCACTAATTTAATGATCTTTTCCATGTCAGATTCATCTTGATTTAGACCTGAGATAATTACATCAGTATAAATATCCCAACCAATTGGCCTTAATAGCAAATGACCACCATCAATGCTATTTCTATAATCTATAACCATAGAATTGTCTTTAACTATTTGAGATAATTCAACGCTATTGTTAAAAGTAAACTCAAAAAAGTTCTTCACATAGTCAAATAAAAACTCGTACTCTCTGTAACGAAACTTTTCCAATTCTGATATTTTAACTTTGAGTTTATGCGCAGCTAATCGTTGAACATTATCGTAAATATTTACGATAGAGGTAATACTTGTTTTATCTCTAACAGGGCCTGAGCTAAATGATATATTTCTTTCATTAAAATAAGGGAATTCATTGCACTCTAATAATTTTCTTGTAATACAAGCTGCAATATCATCTTCATCTAGGGCAATAATTGCATCTTTACTAACCAATTTTGCTTTCTTATTTAAGGTCGTAAATAATCGTCTTGAACGAACTTTTCCACTTGGAGTATTGGAGTGAGCAACGATAATAACATTGATTAACTCTTCACCAATTGCATCATTTTTATCTACAGCACCTTTTATACCTGCAAGTCTATGTTGCCCATCAAGTGCAAAGAATTTTTCTTTTTTTGTTACAGATAAAAAGCCAATACAATCTTCTGCATAGTCGGGAAATTCTAATTGACTAGACTCATTGTTGTTAGGCCTTAAATTATCAACAGTATGCCAATTAGGGTCTCCATCATAAACCGCAACAACTAAAGAGTTAAAAAATCGATCCTCATTCTCAAGTAAGTAATTAGTTATTTCTTCCGCTCTGTCACTATTTAATTCTCTTTGAATTTTATCTGATAGTTTCTCTATCTGATGAAGCTGATCAGCAAAGCCTATAAGATCTGCTGCATCTGATAACCTCATCATGCAGGCATATGTTGTCCAGCTGCCCATAAAACCCCTAAGGCATGGTAATACTAGTCTTTTATCCATTATAATCTAACTCCTCTAAGCAAAGTCCGCACTTCAGCTGAGAAGTCCATTTGACAACAAGGTGGTACAAATACATCTGCTAAAATTCGCTCTACTGCAGACGTTGATTGCCCATTCGGTATAGTCGCATAATAATAGATTAGATGTTCCGAAAAATGCTTTATCAGTTTCTTCACTCTAGAACGGCTATAGTATCCCGATTTATTTACATAATCCCGAAACCTTTTAGCAATGGTGTTATCGGAATTTGTATCACCTGCTTTACCAACATACATTACATAAGAATTTCCTGGTAAATTCGCATTCTCGAAACTAACCATAAAAATGTAAACCCCTTGTTGATCTGGAAAATCATGAGCTTGATGGTCATTATATTTTACAGGAATCCAATTTAAATTAGGCAAACCCTCAGACCTTCTAACTAGCGTAGGGCATAATAAGAAAGGAAAACTATTTTTAAAAAATCCTAAGTAGGCTTCTCTGTGCTCCTCTTCATCTAAGTCGTCGATGTCATCATCGATCTCTTCGTAAATACTTTCCACAAAACCTCCATTAAAAAATGACTTACAGAATTGATCAATACTCGTTTGCTCATAACGTTTTAGTATTTGTGCGTTGCGCTGTTTGTATGACACAAACCGCTTGTTGGACTTGGCCGATGCCGAGTCCAGTTTAATGGGTACACTTTATGCTATAGGAATTTGTTTTTTTGATATTAGCTCTGTGCTACTAAACAATGTTGAATTGATTATGAGACTTGATTTGTATGTGTTCAATTTCAATTCCCTTTTCATAGTGGTGTTCCATCACATTTTTTAAATCTAGCGGATTCAATGAGGTTAATACACTCGATTGAACAGCCTTTAGCTCCGCGCAGCGGCTTAGTTCAATGGCGTTTTAGCGTGAATCCGGAAAACATTCACAGAATGCTACCAAAAACTTAACATCCATATTTCTTTAATTACCAATATTTTTAGTAACTTATCAGTTAAAATATCTCGAATCAATCACTCTTTAGTCTAGGCTGAAGGGTTATCGATAACTCACTTAACTGATAACTCATAAGTAAAATTGACAAATGCGCCTAAGTGGGGCGATACTAATTGGGCATTGGCAAAATCCAATGTCGGGATTCGAACCCCGCTTAATTCAAGGCGCAATTGTCGCCAGCCTTTAGAGCTGGTTTTTTATTGCGTGACTCGGCGCACCACTACTATGGTGGGCTGGGTGAGGCAGCCATTTGGCTGGCCGCTTCCTTGATGCGGTAGTTCGAACCTTGCTCAGCTCATCACCCAATGATTCGAACCGTTTGGTGATGATTACTCACGATATCAAGGAGTGTCACCCATGAACTTACAACAGTCTAAAAACTACCCTGCACAACTCGTTTTTATTAACGGCCAACAAACCATTACTAACTCACTGATCGTTGCCGATTATTTTGGCAAAAAACACTGTGACGTTTTACGTAAAATTGACCGCATTCTAGTCGATGCCCCAAGTGAATTTACGTCAACGCATTTTTGCGTCAACGTGCAAAATCAACAGGTTGGCACCAGTCAGCGCGATTTAAAGTGTTACCACCTGACCAAAGACGGTTTTATGTTTTTAGTGATGGGTTTTACCGGTGCCAAAGCTGCCGAACTTAAGATCAACTTCATCAATGCCTTCAACGAAGCCCAAAAGCGACTTAGCCGCACTCAACATCCGTTTGAGCGTCAGCGCATGATGTTTACATGGGAAGGCGGCAAAATAGTGAGCTCGCAACCGATACATGATGACCAGTTTGTCACCAGCCGCGATAAATTAGTGCAGTACATGCGCGAACCCCGCTTTTTATCACTTGAGCAATTGCTAGAAATCAGCGAAGCCGCAAACCAACAAATTGCGACATTAGCAAGATTGGCAGAGAAACAAGCCCGTTTACGCTAAAAACACCGCTAAACGCCCATAAAAATGGCTACATTAAGTAGCCATTTTTTGTTCGTAGTCCCGCCTTAAATTCTTGCTATGTGGATTTAGCTCCGAACAACACACTTAAATTCTATTTCGGCTTGCGCATCTGATTTAAATGGAACCATATCTTTTTGAGTTATTTTAATTATTTCTATAGTTTCATTTTTTGATTTACAATATTTATTAGCTTCTTTAATAGCATCAGCCTTTACAGCAGAACCTGTTACATCGAAACCTTTTTCAGAGCGTGAAATCAAAAAAGAATCATCCCCAAGAGGCACAACTCCTGAAGTATTTGCACAAGCAGAAACTAATAATATTAAACCAATACATACCTGAATTTTCATCTTAACTCCTTAGATGCAGAATATTTTGATATCTACATAGCTCCCCACTAAGAGGCAAATAATTGTTGGTTAAAATAAGCGAGGAACGAGTAAAAACCAACTATTATTGTCCTGCTTTAACGACTTGTTAGCTTTTATTTACATTCAACAATCATACGTTTATCTGCCCCAGTAAAAAGACCAGCTGAACGATCATTTTGATCTAAAATAGTATATCCCTTAGCACCACATTTTTCGCTAGCCTTTTCATAGCAATGAATCATGTTACCGCCAGAACAATTTATAGCATGACCTAATTTCCCATTGGCAGTAGTTATTGGAATACTTGTTGAGCATGCTGTGAGTGATGTTATTACGATTAAACTTGATAAAAATTTATTCATTTCTTTCCCTTTAAATGGTGTAGTAGTTATAAAAATATTTTATATATAAGAATAAATAATGTGAGTGATGTTAGTTATAAAACCTAACGCCTTGCTAAGCGGCGAAAAATAGTTGGCTAAAATTAGCGAGGAACGAGCAAAAGCCAACTGTTTTTGTCCGTTTAAGCAACTTGTTATAAATTACTTTCGATAATCATATGTATCTACAGTGATCTCACCTGCATGAACTTTATCATGGCAAACCTTACATACGACGAGTATATTTTCAGGAGTTGCTTGACCACCAAAGCTATAGTCCAAAATATGATGGCCATGAATCTCCAATTTTGATGGACATAATTCACAACCATAGCCTTCTCTTATTTTTGCTAATGCTATGGCTTTTCTGTGTTCACTAGATCTAACTGCCATTTTCAATTGATTCCAGTTTTAGGTTCAACGATGGCTCAGGAAGACCTATTTCTTCTGTTACACTTTCGATTACAGCCTCAAGAAACATTTCAACTGTGCTTTCATTGCCAGAGACAGATATTTTTAGATCTTTAGCTTTTGTGCTTTTTACATCTTTTTTTCTAACTTTACTAGGTACAGCCCGTATAGATTGACTATCAGGTAATAAACCAAGAACCTGAGCTTCTTTTTTAACTTGACTTAAAAAGTCCTCGGCTAGTTCATTAGAACCTGAAACACGAATTATTAGATCTTTTTCACTCATGCTATTTCTCAATTATGTTTATAATTAATCCCATTTCCTTTGCTTTTTTCTTTGCAATCTCTTTGAGTTTTTTTCGATCTTCAGGGGAGACCATTCGGTAAATAGCAGATCCCGTGACTTTAGAATTGGGTGCAATATCGGTAGTTTCTTTTTTAATTAGCTTACTCACCAGAGCTACCCCATATTTCTGATAGGTCATTCAGGTCAGCGTCTTTCGAAAGTTCAATAGAGCCAAAGCCTTTGGTTATTGCGAAAACATTAAAATCAACCACCTGTTCTGCTTCATCAAGCTTTAGAGTGTATATGACATATTCTCCACTTGACTTTTTCACATGGACTTGATTGGCATCTACTTTTACCACTTCGTCATTATCTTCTAATATCTCAAACTTCATTATGTCCATGATTTACTCCATGACTAAATTTGTAATTTATAACGTTTTAGTATTTATGCGTTGCGCTGTTTGCAAGGCATAAATCGCTTGTTGGACTTGGCCGTTGCCGAGTCCAGATTAATGGGTACACTTTATGCTAAAGGAATTTGCTTTTTTTGATGCAGGCTCTGAGCTGTAGAGCAGTTTGAACTGGCAATATGGCTTGGTTTGTACGTATTTCATTGAAATTCCCTTGTCATTATGGTGTTCCATCACATCTTTTTAAAGTCTAGCTGATTCAATGAGGTTAATACACACGATTGAGTCAGCATTTGGCGCAGTGGCTTAGTTAACGAGGCTGTAGAATAACTCCAACAGCCAAATTCAATTAAATAACGAGCTCCTGTAATTAACGCTAAGCGTTTTTAAAGCATTAGGTAATGCATTTTGACCCCATAAAACAGGCTGTTTTTCTTAAAAAAGAGAAATTCTACAGCCTCAACGCTAAGCTAAGCGACTAAGTACAATTTGCTAGAATGCGCGAAGCAAGAGCAAACTGTACGTGTCCGTTTCAGCAATTTGATAACTATATTTCGTCTCTGCTAAAATCTAGTATTTGTTGTCCAAAAACTTCTACTGCATTAGATGACATTTGATCATACAGACCTGACACCTCAATAAAGTCATTTCCTGCATCTGCAGCCTCGTCCTCATCTTCTGATGAAGCGTTTATAGCTTTTAAATGTGCCATTTCTTTAGATAGTGATTCTAGGATATACCTAGTCTCCCAATCATTAAGATTTACATTAAGCTCACGAATAACAGTCATTTACACTACCTCTTTTTTAAATACTTTTTGACATTTTAGCGCTAATTTAGATAGCAAACCAATAAATTCATCTAATGCCATATTAGAAGTGGGGCATACAGTATAGTGCCCAGGTCGATCGTTTATTAGTTTTAAACCTACTGGCATTTGTATACCTTTACCAATTTTCCAAACCCATCCTGACATAGGGGTCTTATCGAGGCGGCTCTTGGTTGATAATGAAATACCTTTCCCATTAGCAATAACAACACAGATACCATTTATTTCTGTTGTATTTACATCTTTAGGTCTTCTCACATTTGTTAATCGAGGTCCAGATGAGTTACCCAACCTAAATAGATCCTCTGGTGCAAAATACAAGTCTTCTTGTTTCATAAAATATCCTTATTAAGTACGAATTGTAGATTTATTGCTATAACGCCCGGCTAACCGCGCAAATGTTTGATGGCGATTTTCGTGCGTGTCTTTGCATAAAAGGTGACAGCGAATATTTGTCCGTTTAAGCCGCTTGATGTGGTTTATCTAATATCACTGAGGCTAATATTACTTATTTTATAAGCAATATTATCCAAAAATGATTTATTTATTTCGCTAGAATTACTGAATAATTGGTAGTTTGATTCAAGTAAATTTAACAATAACAATATTTCTTTTACGCCTGAATAAAACTGTTCATTAACTATTGTTCCAAGATCTACTCTCGATTCTATACACTTAGCCTTTAATTCTCCAAGTGGTATTCCAGTGAAACCTTGGAGCAGAATTAGATCATTTCTCTTAAGCTTTCGATCAAGAAACTTTATAGATATTTCATATTTCATTGGATTCTTTATTTCACATAACGTTTTAATATTTGTGCGTTGCGCTGTTTGAGTAGCACAAACCGCTTGTTGGACTTGGCCGATGCCGAGTCCAGGTTAATTGGTACGCTTTATGCTATAGGAATTTGCTTTTTTTGAGGCTAGATCTGGACTGTAGAGCAGTTTTGAATTGATTATGAGGCTTGATTTGTATGTGTTCAATTGCAATTCCCTTGTCATTGTGGTGTTCCATCACATCTTTTTAAAGTCTAACTGATTCCATGAGGTTAATACACTCGATTGAGTGAGCATTTATCTCCGCGCAGCGGCTTTACCTGCTTGGCCTTGTTAAGGTTTTCTATTTTACACCGCGATGCTTGTGCCTTGGTGAAATACCATTTTCCAACAATCATCATATTTTTTCCAAATGCTACTTCGACGGGAATATTTGCCCTTACATGAACTCGACGACCTGTGAAAGGACTTATAAGTCAACAAGCAAACATCAACTCCAATAAAGCTAAACTCAAAATCTTGACCTTTAGCTTCCCATCCGTTCTCTTTTGGCAATCTCTCCAGTACGTCTTGTAGATCTACAACAACACCTGCAGATGTAATTTCCCTAAACTCTGGAGCTAGCCGACTTTTAAGCTCAGAAACAGAACTTCGGACATCACTTCTAAATAGTGATTTTTCTAACTCTACTATCTGTGATGCGATATCCATAGAGACCTTAACGCCCCATTAAGAGGCAAATAATGGTTGGCTAAAATAAGCGACGAAGGAGCAAATAACCAACTGTTTTTTGTCCTTTTGAATGACTTGTTGAACGAAGCCGCTCTGCGGCAGAAAAGATAAAAGCCCATCTTTCTCACCATCATAAATACTTACTAGACCCTGCCTACCTTGGCATTACCTAGGAGTATCACCATGGAAACTCATGAA